>JAHWKO010000079.1 GCA_019347855.1 Actinomycetota bacterium | reverse complement strand
GAAGCAACCCAGCGCCTCCGAAGCTCGCAAGAGCGACGCCGTGAAGCGGGCCCGTGAGATCGCCGACAACCAGCAACCCTCCCGCCTGATCGTGCACAAGCAGGACGGGACCGTGCAGAACGAGACCCGCTACGGGGACGTCGAGGAGTCGTCCGCGGCCGACGAGGGTCCCGCGGCCCGGGAGCGTGGCGTGGCCGGCGACGCCGGGTACGCGCTCGCCGCGTTGGCGAACGACGCGCTGTCGCTGGCGACGGAGGCGGTCAAGCTCGCCCGCACGCTGCCGGAGAAGGCGCAGGAGCGGGCGCAGGACATGCGCGACCTCCGATCCCGCCGTGAACAGCTCGAGGACCGGATCCGCGAGCTCCGTGAGGCGGCCGAGCAGCGGTTCGACGAGAAGTCCGCCCAGGGCCGGACCGTGGCCGAGGACATCCTCGGTGACGAGCGCGTCCAGCGTGTGATCGACCAGGCGAGGACCGCCCGGTCACAGGTCAAGGCCGCGATCACCTCGATCCGCCGGACCGGCACCGAGACCGCGGCCGGGGCGGTGCGTGGCGGCAGGGACCAGGCCGACTCGGCGCGGTCGCAGGTCAAGGGGGCGGCGACCTCCGTCAGGAAGACCGCCGAGGCCGCGGGCGACGCGGCCGGCGACGCCGCGGACGACAGCTGAGCTCGACCCGGGACGGCTCCGCGTCAGCTGTCGGCGGGGCCCGTCCGGTAGCGGTCGGCGAAGTCGCTCGCCGGGATCTCCTCCGCCTCTTCGCTCATCGCCGCACAGTCCTCGTGCAGCCAGCCGATCACACGGTCGGACTTGGCGATCGGGTCGCCGACGTTGATCGGCCGCTGACAGCGCCCGCACGTGCCCTGGTGTCTCGCGTAGGTCGCCATGCCCCGACTATACGGGCCGCCGACGTGGGCGCGGGTGTCCGTCACGGACGTACCCTCCGGACCGACACCGTGCCGGCCGGAGACGAACGTCGATGTTCCACGCGCTCTGGCTCAGCGCCGGCCTGATCTTCGCGGCCGAGCTCGGCGACAAGTCGCAGCTCATGGCCCTCGCCTTCGCCGCCCGCTACCGGGCATGGCCGGTCCTGGCAGGCATCACCCTGGCCACGGCGGTCGTGCACGCCGGATCCGTCGCCGTCGGCTCGGCGGTCGCCGGAAGCCTGCCGACCGCGGCGATCAACGTCGTCGCGGGGCTCGCGTTCCTCGGCTTCGCGGCCTGGACCTGGCGCGGGGACGAGCTGACCCGCGCCGAGGAGGATCGTGCCCGGGCCGGCGGGGCGCCGGCGTTCGTCGCCGCAGGGACCGCGTTCTTCCTCGCGGAGCTCGGTGACAAGACGATGCTCGCGACGGTCACGCTGGCGACGCGCTACGAGGCGTGGGGCACGTGGATCGGCTCCACGGTCGGGATGGTGGCCGCCGACGCCCTCGCGATCGCCGTCGGGGCCGCACTGGGCAGGCGGCTGCTCGACCGGACCGTGCGCCGGGTCGCCGCCGTGTCGTTCGTCGTGTTCGGCGGGTTGCTCGTCTACGAGGGGCTCACCGCCTGACGCGCGAAGGACACCTGAGGCCGTCGCCCGTCACGGCACGACCGGCAGGTCGATCGTGACGTCCGTCAGCGCGATCGCGCCGGGCGTCCGGCTGCCGTGGGCGATGAACATGTCGGACAGCGGCGAGATAGTGAGGAACAGCTTCTCGTCCTCCGCCATCTCGACCGCGACGCCGGGCAGCTCGTGGCCCTCGAGCGGCGTCCCGACCGCCGGGAGGAGCGACCGGATCGGTAGCACGTTGTTCTGCAGCACGGTCGCGTCCGAGGGCGACGTCCCCCGCGACAGGGCGAGGAACACCCTGGTGTCGGCGCCAGCCGCGTACAGCGTCGCGTCCAGGGTCGGGACTCCGGCCAGGGTGAGGCCCTCGGTGCCCTCGATCTCCAGGTGGATCGGGGCGCCTGCCATCGTCAGGGTCCCGGTGGACGATCCCAGGACACCGGTCGGGTCGACGAGTCGGTGGGCTTCCGGCAGTGCCGCCTCGCTCAACGAGATGCAGGCGTCACCGTCGACCGTCGTGAAGTGCAGCGGCTCACCGCCGCCCACCACGCGGGGGGTGTCGCCGCGGCCCTTGAGGAGGTTGTCGAAGAACTCGAGTCGACGGGCGCTGAAGCCCCCGTCACCGCTGCACACGTCGCCACCCGTCGCCTCGGCCGCCGGCAGGACGTTTGGCAGCACGTGGCCACCGTTGTAACCGATCAGGGTCGAGCGGTCACGTGCCTGTTCGGTGAGCGTGCGGGTGAAGTTGTGCCACGCGTCGTTGTAGTTGAAGAGGTTGTCGCTCATCCCCTGACGCATCAGCACCGGGACGTCGAGCAGCACCCCGTCGGCGACGAACCCGGACGGACCGTGGGTGAAGAACTCCGACTTGATGTCGTACACGCCGGGGACGGTGCCGTCGGCGATCTGCCCCGTCGCCATCGAGTACGTGTACGCCTCGAGGATGTAGGGCTCGACCCGGTTGACCGCGACCGCCGTGAGCAGGGTCGTCCAGGCGGTGCGCAGGACGTCGCTGGGTGCCAGCGAGACGTTGAGGTTGTGCCAGGTGATCTCCGGCGTCAGCGCGTCGAGGCGGGTGGTACCGAACTCGCGGGTCTCCATCAGCGCGAGGAGGAACTGGTAGCCACCGCCGTAGGAGCCACCGATCGCGCCGACCACCGGGTCACGCTCGAACGGGTTGGAGGCGTCCCCGTCGGAGCCGGCCCGACGCTGGTCGGACACGTCGGGTCGCCGACCACGCTCGCCCGGGTCGGCGGGGCGGCCCGGGCCACCGTCCTCGGTCGCCACCCAGTCGAGGGAGGCGACGTGGTCCATCACCGCGATCAGGTCCCAGCCCTCGTTGTCCGGGTCCATCGCGCCGGCCCTGCCGCCGGACTCCCCGAACCCGCGCTGGTCGATGGACACGACGCCGTAGCCCGCGTCGAGCAACGTCCGGAACGACTCGACGTCGGTCGTGCGACTGCCACCCCAACCGTGACCGTGCAGGATCACCGGCACGGGTGCTCTCGCGGAAGCGCCGGCCGGTCGGAACACGCTGATCACGATCGTCGCGGGGTCCTGAGCCGCGTCGCTGTGGACCTCGACGCGCTCGACCGTGTGCTCGGTCGGGGCGTCGTTCGGTACCGCACCGACGGCGAGGACCGCGCAGACGGCCAGCACGGCGGTGAAGAGGGGGCGGCGCATGGAGGGCTCCCGGAGAGAGGACAGATCACCCACGGGTTCGACGTCCGGTACCCGGAGTCCTCCTAGTCGAGGGTCCACACGGCGGTGACCTGCACCTGCACCTCCTGCTGGCCTGGCTGGACCGGGACGGCGCCGGGTGCGGCTTCACGTGCCGCGCCCGCGTCGAAGTGCTCAGCCGGCGGCGGTGTCGACAGGTGCTCCGAGACGCTCACCAGCGGCCCCAGCCCACGTCCCGCGAGCTCCGCGTACTGCTCGGCCCGCGATCGGGCGTCCTCGAAGGCTCGCTCACGTGCGGCGTCGAGAAGCGCGTCGTTGTCCTCCAGCGCGAACCGCACACCCCGGACCCGCGCGTCGTCGCCGCCGGCCTCGGTCGCGGCCGTCAGCACATCACCGGCCCGGTCGGGCTCACGGATCTTGACCTCGACGAGGTTGCGGACCACGTAGCCCCGGAGCACGGGCTGACCGTTGTTCGGGTGGTCGTAGCGGGGTTCCACGCTGAACTCGCGGGTCTGGACGTCCTCCTCGGCGACCCCCGCATCGCGCACGGCGTCGATGACCCGCTGCGCCGCCTCGTTGGCTGCTGCCAGGGCGGTGTCGACACCGTCGCGTTCGACCTCGACGCCCACGGTCGTCCGCAGCGTGTCGGGCGCGCCGGTGATGCGACCGGTACCGATCACGGTGATCCCGTCCGCGACGGACGGGGGCGATTCGTCGCCGGGCTGCACGAACGCTGCGGCCCGGGCGCCGCCCGACCGTTCTCCCGTCGTTCCGCGTGCTCCGTCGCCGTCGTCACCGGTCGCGGCGCAACCACCGACCAGCAGTGCGAACGCCGCGAGCACGGCACCGGTCATCTGTGTACGTGTCCACATCCGCCGTACCTCCTCGCTCGTCCGGTACGACGCCGGAACGGCCGCGGCCGTTCCATCCGACCCGGGACGGGCGCGGAGCTCAGCCCGACTCGGAGGTCTCGGCCTCGGCTGCCCGTTCCCACCACGGGACCGTGGCTTCCTCCCCGTCCGGCACCCCCGCGCACAGACGCGGGTCGTCGTGGGGCAGCCCCAGGTCAGGGGGGATCGAACCCGCGAGGTTGCGCACGCCGATCTGCAGGACCCCCGGATGCGGGTCGCACGGCGGCATGCCCGGCCACACCTTCTCCTCGACACCGGGAGCGGTGTCGGGGTTGGCGGTGCGGGCCGGCGGGCGGAAGTCCGGGTTCGCGTGGCTGACCGCCTCACCCGGTTCGAGGATCTGCTCGGTGTAACGGTTGGCCGCGTTCCACAGCAGCCAGCCCTCGATGCCGTTCTCGTACGTCGCCCGGATCTGCTCGGTCACGTGTTCGGGACCGTGGTTCGGGTAACCCATCCACGGGGCCGAGAAGTCCTCGAGCCACGGACGCAGGGTCGCACGCAGACCCTGCACCCGCATCTGCGCCTCCTGCATGGCGTTCCAGACCGTCGCGTACGGGTGCTCGATCGGGTGCGGGTTCAGCCCGTAGTTCCCCGGGTTGTAGTGCGACGGGTAGACCATCAGCGAGATGACGTCGACGTGAGCGGCGATCCGCTCGAGCACCTGCCCGGTACCACCGGCGTCCCACCGGAAGTCGTAGGTGACCAGCCCGAACAGGTCCGCCGAGATGTACCCGCCCGCCTCGTGGATCTGGTCGGATGCACGCGAGAGGAAGTCCACGATCTCGTCGCTGTGACGCCACTCCTCGCGCGGGCGGTCCGCCGGCACGCCGGGGAGGTTGATCACGGAGGTGTCACCGTCCCCGCCGTTGGGGAACCGGATGTAGTCGTACTGCACCTCGTCGAACCCGAGCTCGATCGCGGCGAGGCCCACGTCGATGCACCACTGACCGGCCTCGTCCTGATAGGGGTTCAGCCAGGAGAAGTCCTTGCGGGCCTTCCAGGTGGCGCCGCTCTGGTCCTGGACCGCGAGGTCCGGGCGCGCGTCGGCGACCCGTGTGTCCTTGAAGCACGCGATCCGGGCGATCGCCCACCCGCCGGCGTCCTTCAGCATCTGGAGGCGGTCCTCGAGGCCGTCGTAGTGCTCACGCCAGGCGGCGCCCCCGCCCGCCTCTGCCAGCGGATGGTCGATGTTCCACAGCAGCGTCCCGGACTCGTCCTTGACGTCGACGACGATCGCGTTCAGCTCGGTCTCCTCGACGAGCCGGACGAGCTTGGCCCACCGGTCGTCCCAGAAGGAGAACGCGTGGCTGTACACGCCCCGGACGATGTCCGGCATCCCCGCGAGCTCCTCCGACGCCTCGGGTTCGGAGGACGCCTCGTCCTCCGAGGGTGACGGGGCGGCCCTGGGCGACGAGGACGCCGACGGCGACCCGGAGGGCGCGGCGGCGGACTCCGTCGCGGCCACGGGGTCGACGGTCGGCTGGCCGGTCGCCGTCGTACAGCCCGAGAGCAGGACCAGCAGGCCCAGTCCCGCGATCAACCGGCGGCGACCCACCGCGGACGTGCTCGCTGCTGACCGCATCCGTGTTCCCCCGTAAGGCCGTCGAGCTCCCCGGCCTCCGCCGCGGGCGGACGCGCACGGTACGTCACTCGCCGTGTCTCGTCCGCTCACCGCCGCAGCGGTCCGCGTGGTCGCCCGCTCCGATGGCTCGGGTGCGCGGGCCGTGGTCGAGTCCTGGGCAGGTCGGGTTCCGCCCGCCGATCAGACGAGGGTCTCGACGAGCCGACGGAACAGGGCGTTGCGGCGTTCGGGATCGGACTCGAACAGCATGGCTTCGACCCCGTGGGCGGCACGGATGGAGATCGCCGAATCCCGGACGCGGATCTGGACCGCCGGTCGCAGGACGGTGAGCTCGACCTGATCCCCGCGGACCCGGTAGAGGTGGCCGCGTGACGTGAGCAGGGTGGCGACCTCCCCTTGTCCCCGGGCGTACAGCAGGGTCTCGTCGGCGACATGGTCGAGCAGGTCCCCGCTGACCCCCGTCTTGCGTAGCTCCTCGATCGCGCTCACAGGCGGCTCCTCGGTCGTGACCCACCCCGTTCAACGACGGAGAGTGTTCTAAGTTACGCGGAGAGTCATCTGGCTGACCCGCCTGGCCGACGCCGCCGATATCTCCAAGCAGGCGATGGGTGAACTCGTCGACGACCGCGACACCAGCGCGGCCGCCCCGGGATTGTGGACAAAGCGATAGGCGGCCCGTGCGAGTTCATCCTGTGGGAAGCCGTGTTGGGAAACGCGGGTCTCTTGTACGCAGACGACATCCGGCTCGTGCTCCAACATGAGAGCGAGCAGTTGGGACAATCGAGCGCGAATGGAATTGACGTTCCACGAAAGAACCAGCACGGCAGTCCAACCTCGCCCGAGAACGGCGACAGAATCTACCCGTAGCCGATGAGATGGTGGAGGCGCGGCCTCTCAGCCTTGGGTGGCTGAACGTCTAACGGGATTCCCGCCGAGCCCGACATCGGATCGACCGGTGCGATCGACCGATCATTCCTCCGACTTGAACCGGCTGAAGCCTGCTCTCGCCGCCGCGCGTGCCCGCCAAGGCCAGATCGAGAGGTGGTCCTTGACCGCGTGCAGATAGGCCTCTTGAGCGCTGGCGAGTCCTGCTCGCCGGATGTCTGGAATGTTCATCTCCTCGTCGGTAGTGGGTGGAGCTTGCGTCCACCCCTCGTTGATCTGCGTTCCCATGACCTCGCGTGTAGTCGCGACGAGATCGTCATATGCGTCGGCGACCAAGCCAGACTCGGTCCGAATCCACGCCTGGTGGAAGCTGATGTCACGCTGCACTGATCTAAGCGCCTCGGATATCCGGACCCGTTCGGCCTCCGGTTGGTCATGACGCCGTCGGCGTACCACGTAGGGGAACTCCCAGTAGTCGGCCACCGTCGCGAAGGCATCGGCGAACCGCTCACGTTGGCGGTCCTTCCTGTTCCTCACTCCGTTCACGGCGAGTGCGACCACTCCGCCGATGAACGTGATAGCCGCCGCGAAGACCGCGGGCTGAACCCACCACGGTTCCGGGTCAGCGACGATCACGGACCGGCTCCCTCTTCGGTCTCGAGTCCTGTGCCACGTGGGGGGCCTCTTCGCCGAGCCACTCGTCGGTCTCCCTCCAGTACGCCTCCTTGAACAAATGGAGCAGCGTGTGGTCTATCAGGGAGACGAGGCCGTCCTTGGGCACCCATCTTCGGCTGGACGGATCCCTCCAGTACCAGATGCACAACGACCCGTCGTCGTACCGATGAGGCGAGTCCTCCGGCCCATCCGCGTACACGCGCGGGGCGGCCTGCTTGAGCTTGGCGCGGAAGATGATCTCGACGCGGCGAGCGCCGTAGCCGGGCACGTCCACCTCGACGCGGTAACGGAGATCAGCGTTCTCGCCCGTGCCGATGAAGTCGCGCCGCAGTCCTGGGTATGCCTTGCGAGCTGGGCCCTCAAAGACGACACGTCGGCGCTCGTCGCCGTACCAGGGGCCACTGCGTCTCTTGCCGACCATCTGCGGTCACACCCCACGGCGCCCGCCGTGAGACCTCACGCCCTTGAGTTCGCGAGACCCACCGGCGCCCGCGGTGAGCCCGGCGGATCCCACGCCGGGTGCACCGCCGTTGCGGAGCGCGGCCGCGAGCCTGCCGGCCTTGTCCGAGTCCGGCGGATCCACGTGATCGGGCAGCAAGCGGGCAAGGGCCGATCGGGCCTCGTCGAGAGTGTCCGCCTCCAAGGCCTCTTCGGTGAGGTCCCGGGCCCTCTCAAGCCGGGCGACCGCCTTCGTTCGCGTCGTCGCGTCGGGCAGCTTGATCGGGTCGGACACCTGAGCGGGGTCCTCGGTCAGGTGCTCATCCAGGTCCTTGGCCGCGTAGGCGAAGAGGTCGTACAGGGCCTGATCGATGTGGGCAGGTCTGTCGATGCCCCAGTAGGCGAGCGCGGCGATGTTGAAGGACGAGAAGCTCCACCCCTGGTGGAACCGGTCGTTCCAGAGCTTGCCGAGCCTCGTGGCCCAGACGCGGGTCCGCCTGAGGTCCATGTCGTTCGGGAGGAACAGCTCTGTGTGCTTCTGCGGGTGGGACGCGTCCCATCCGGGACGGGAGGACAGCATGGCCTTCGGGATCCACAGGCCCGGCTGCCCCGCCCGCTCGAGACCGACGATCAGGTCCACCGTCGGATCGCAGTCGTCGCCGAACGGTTCGTTGAAGAAGATCTTGATCGCGCGGTCCTGGACGTGGAAGCGGATCTCCGGATACTGGTCGGCGAGCGCGGACTCGCGCAGGTGCTCCCGCATCCCCTCCACCGCATCCGTGGGGCCCGCCCCGTCCCCGTCGGGTCCGAGCTCTGGGAAGACGTGCCGACCGAGGACGACACCGCAGTCGGCGTCCCTGACCTCGTTGGCCGTGCCGTGCGCGATCGACCCCGACACGTATGCGTCACGTACGCCCGGATAGCCCTTTGCGTGGGTGAGGACCGCATCTCTTCGTGCTCGGGCCTCCCGCAGGTCGCCGTCGTCGGGCGCGGCTCTGGTGCGGACGTCGTGGAGGATGTCGCGTGCGTAACTCACCGTTGTGCTTCTTCCTGTGTGTCGTGACGTGAGAAGGGGCGCCTTCGCGGCGCCCCTTCTTCTTCCAGCCCCTGTTCAACCGGGCCGGATCGCTCCGGTTCCGGCCGCCCTAAGGGAGACACCGGATGCCTGCCGAGTATGGCTAGCTTCATCCGGTGCACCTCCCTTCCTGAGGAGACAGTCCAAACCTTCCGGTTTTCAGCTGCAGCCGCTGGTGGTGCCGCACTGCTCACAGACGTGGCAGCTACCGGCCCGCTTCATCTTGATGCCGCACGAGTAGCACAGCGGAGCGTCGGCGTCGTAGGGCACGTCGTTCGGGTTGCTCATCGGCATGTTCGCTGCCGGCGCCTCGGCCACCGGTCGGTCCGGTGACTCGTCCTCGACCTGCGCCCCGCCGTCGATCGCCGGGGCGTTGCCGTACTGCGCATCCAGCGTCGCGTTGCGTTCCTCGAGCGTGTAGACGCCCAGCTCCGCGCGCTTGTCCGGCGGCAGGTACTCGATCGCGAGCTTCTTGGCGATGTAGTCGACGATCGAGGTCGCGAACCGGATCTCGTCGTCGTCGGTCATCCCGGCGGGCTCGAAGCGCATGTTCATGAACTTGTTCACGTACGCGTCGAGCGGCACGCCGTACTGCAGACCGAGCGACACGCTGATCGCGAAGGCGTCCATCACCCCGGACAGGGTCGAGCCCTGCTTGCCGAGCTTCACGAAGATCTCGCCCAATCCGTCGCCCGGGTACTCCCCTGCGGTCAGGTAGCCCTCGGCGTCGGCGACGCGGAACGAGATCGTCTGGCTCGGGCGCTGCTTGGGCAGCTTGCGCCGGATCATGCCCTGGTTGACCTCGACCTCACCGACCTCGCCCAACGGCTCGTCGACGTCGGCCTTCTTGGTGACCGACAGCGGCTGGGCGACCTTGCAGTTGTCGCGGTAGATCGCGATCGCCTTCAGGCCGAGCCGCCAGCCCTCGTAGAACAGCTGCTCGATGTCCTCGACGGAGGTCTCCTCGGGGACGTTCACGGTCTTGGAGATCGCCCCGGAGATGAACGGCTGGGCCGCCGCCATCATCTTGATGTGCCCCATCGCGCTGATCGGGTCGTCGCCCATCGCGCACTGGAACACCTTGGTGTGCTCCTCGCGGATCGCCGGCGCCCCCTCGAGCGTCTTGTTGTCGTCGATGTAGGCGACGATCGCCTCGACCTGCTCCTCCTCGTAGCCCAGCCGGCGCAGCGCGGCGGGCACGGAGCGGTTGACGATCGACATCGATCCGCCACCGACCAGCTTCTTGGTCTTGACCAGCCCGAGGTCGGGCTCGATGCCGGTGGTGTCGCAGTCCATCATCAGGCCGATCGTGCCGGTCGGCGCCAGCACGGAGGCCTGCGAGTTGCGGAACCCGTGCTCGGAGCCGATCGCGTGCGCCTCGGCCCACGAGCGCTTCGCCGCCCCGAGCAGGTCGCCCTGCACCGGACGGGGATCGATCTTGTTGGCCTCCTCGCCGTGCATCGCGATCACGTCGAGCATCTCGCTCTCGACCTCGCCCGATCGCTTGCGCCTGCTCGCGAGTGCACCGCCGCGCAACATCCGCCTGCTGCTCGGGTACTCCGGCTGGGGCCCTGGCCAGCTCGAGGCCGAGAT
>JAHWKO010000078.1 GCA_019347855.1 Actinomycetota bacterium | reverse complement strand
CACGGCCGAGTCGGTCACGCTGCAGCAGCAGATCGACGGCTCAGAGGACCTCGAGGTGTCGGTCGCAGCGCTCGCGGCCCTGTCACGCCGGCACCCCGGGTGCTTCGAGCCCGAGTGGGCCTCCACGATCCGACAGCTGTCCGAGCACGGAGCTCCGGACATCGGCATCCTCGAGCGGCCGCGGACGACCGAGGACGCGTTCCCTGCCGACGAACCGGGTCGGATCTGGTGACCGAGGAGTCGCGGTTGGCCGCCAGGACCGATCAGGGGGCGTTCTACGTGGTCCCGCGGACGAGCTCGTCCGCGCCCGACGAGGTCTGCCTGGTGCTCCTCCAGCCGGACGACGGCAGTGCCATCAGTTGCGCCGTCCCGGCGACGGCCGCTCTCAACGCCGCCCAGCCCTACCCGGTCATCGTGACGATGTCGCACGGGGTCGGGTTGGCGGGGATCGTGGGCGACGGGGTGGACGAGGTCCGCATCGACGGCGTCCCGGTCCCGGTCCAGGACAACGTCTTCGTGTCCGCGGAGGGGTCGTTCGCCTCCTCGATCGAGGTCCCGTGAGCTGCCCCGGCAGGGACGTCCACTAGCCTCCGACGGGATCCGAGGGGGTGATCCATGGCGAAGGGCAAGGCGCACGAACGCGGACTCGCACGTGCCCGGGAGCGACGCAGGCAGCAGCGGCACCAGGCCAGGCGGCGCAGGTGGGTCTCCGGGGTCGCGATCACGGTGATCGTCCTGATGGTCGCCGTGGCGGCGTTCGCGCTGCTTCCGGACCGGTCGCCGTCCCCCGTGGTCGAGGGCGCGCCGACCGAGAGCGCCACCGAGCGACCGACGTCCCCGGCGGCGTCCCCGGGTGAGGCGAGCCCCGGTGCGGTGGTCGCGTGCGGCGCGGAGGCTCCGACGAACGCCGAGCAGCAGAAGCCGTCGTTCAACGAGCCGCCATCGGCGGAGATCGACCCCGCCGCCACCTACCGGGCGACCCTCACGACGTCGTGCGGGGACATCGTCGTCGATCTCTTCGCGGACCGGTCCCCAAAGACGGTCGAGAACTTCGTGGCGCTGGCGCAGATGGATTACTACGCGGGCATCATCTTCCACCGGGTGATCGAGGGGTTCGTCATCCAGGCTGGCGACCCGACGGGCACGGGCGCGGGGGATCCCGGCTACACGATCGAGGGCGAGCTCGAAGCTGCGGAGGACGAGGGCTACCGTCGCGGCATCCTCGCCATGGCGAACAAGGGGGGCGACCCCAGCACGGCGAGCACGCAGTTCTTCATCGTGCAGGGCCAGGAGGTGGGGCTCCCGCCCCAGTACGCCGTCTTCGGCGAGGTGGTCGAGGGCATGGACGTGGTCGACACGATCGCCGCGATCGAGACGAGCGTGGTCGGAGGTCAGCCGGACGTCCCGACCGAGACCGTCTTCATCGAGAACGTCACCATCGAGCAGCTGCCCGCATCCGAGGGGGCGGCGGAGCCGACCGCAGAGGAGTCACCGTGACCCAGCACTACGACAGCGCGCCCGAGATGCAGATCGATCCGTCGAAGGACTACACGGCGACGATCGAGACCACCGAGGGGACGATCGAGGTCGACCTGTTCGCGGAGGGCTCCCCGAGGACCGTGAACAACTTCGTGTTCCTCGCGCGTGACGGGTTCTACGACGAAGTGATCTTCCATCGGGTGATCGAGGGCTTCATGGTCCAGGGCGGCGACCCGCAGGGGACCGGGACCGGCGGCCCCGGGTACCGGTTCGAGGACGAGCTCGAGGTCGCCGAGGAGCGCGGCTACCCGCGGGGGACGCTCGCCATGGCCAACGCCGGTCCGGACACGAACGGCAGCCAGTTCTTCATCATGCACCAGGACAACGCGCTGCCGCCGAACTACTCGGTCTTCGGCGAGGTGACCGATGGCATGGACGTGGTCGATGCCATCGCCGCGACCCAGACCGACGCGCGTGACCGTCCCGTCGAGGAGGTCCGCATCACCGGGATCTCCGTCAACGAGTCGTGACCGGGTGCTGAGAGCGCGGACCTCGGGCGCCCGGGTCGCCCGCTACGCGGTTGCGGTCGCCGTCATCGCGGTCCTCGCCGCAGCCGTCGTCTTCGCGACGTCCTTCCTGAAGCTCGACCGCGCGGAGGAGGAGGTCGCGGCGACCTTCCTCGCTCAGCTGTTCACCGGCGAGGGCGAGGCCGCCTACGAGCTCACGACGTCGGCCTACCGGTCGGTGGTGTTCCGTCAGGAGCTCGCGGCGTTGTCCGACGTGCTCGCGGAGGTCGCCGGCCCGGACGTGGAACCGCGGGTCCTGGGATCGGAGCGAACACCGGGATCAGCGCCGGCCGAGTCGCTCGTCGGGTACCAGGCCGCGACGGCCCTCGGGCCCGTGGAGGGGGTGGTGACGCTCTTCCAGCTGGAGGACGAGTGGCGGGTCGCCGACGTGGGGTACGACTTCACCGAGGCATCAGCGGACGAGCTGGACGCGCTGCGGACCCTCACCCGGCAGCTCAACGACCAGGTCGCCGAGCGTGCGCGGCAGCTGAGCTCGACGCCGTCGTCGGCACCGGATCAGTAGGTGACGACCTGACGGATCGGGTGCTCATCGCGGTTCTCGAGGATCTCGAGTGCGCGCGGGAAGTCCTCGATCGACCACTCGTGGGTGATCGAACGGGACAGGTCCAGACGTCCCGACTCGAGCAGGTCCAGCAGCTCGTTCAGGTCCTGGGAGGTCGACCCGAACGACCCGACGACCTCGAGCTCCTGGGAGACGAACAGGGCCTCGGGCATGAGCTCCATCGGCGCCGGGGTCAGGCCGACGATCGCGGCTCGGCCTCCGGGCTTGAGGCTCTTCACGGCCGCGCTCACGGTGTCGGGGTGGCCGACGAACTCGAACGCCGAGTCGACGCCGCCGTCCGACAGCTGGCGGACGGCGCGGTGCGGCTTGCCGTCGGACGCGTCGACCACCTCGTCCGCGCCCCACTCCTTGGCGCGTTCCAGGTTCACGGGGTCGAGGTCCACGCCGACCACCCACGCCCCGGCCAGCTTCGCGAGCTGGACGGCGTGCATCCCGAGACCGCCTAACCCGAAGATCGCCGCGGTCACGCCCTCGCCGATGCCGCCGCGCTTCAGCGCGTGGTACGGGGTGGCGACGGCGTCGGTGAGGATCGCCGCCTGGGCGAACTCGACCGCACCGGGGATCGGTGCGAGGAAGCGCGCTTCGGCCACCGCGTACTCGGCCTGCGCGCCGTCCGCGTCGACGCCCGGGATCGAGATGTTGCGGCAGATCGCGGGTCGTCCCGCCTCGCAGTAGGCGCACTCGCCACAAGGCCGGGCCATCTGGAAGACGACGCGATCGCCCGGACGCCAGTCCGCGACCCCGTCGCCGACCTCGGTGACGACCCCGGCCGGTTCGTGGCCGAGCGTCTGGGGGAGCTCGGGACCGTGCGGGGTGACGCCCTGGACGACGTGCAGGTCGCTCGCGCACACGCCGCACGCCTTGATCTCGACGAGCACCTGGCCAGGACCGGGATCGGGGATCGGGATCTCGTCGATCCGGATGTCCTCGGCCTGGTCGGCACCGCGGGGGCGGTGCAGCCGCGCGGCCAGCATCGTGTCACTCACGGGTTCTCCTCCGTCGCGGTCTTAGGTGACCTAAGACCGCTCCTCTCGCGCCGCTCCGCGTCGCTCACGGGTCCGTCTCCTCCTGGTCGTCGTCGCGGCCCTCGGGTCCGTCGTCGCCCGGCCAGGGTGGCAGGTCCTCGAGGCTCACCGTGTCGCGGCGTCGGCCGGCGTCGTAGTCCCGCATCCGCTTCGGGTAGCCGACCTTCTGCGCCTCGTACATCGGCAGGCCGTGCTTCTTGCAGATGCTGACAGCCTGGTCGCGGTCGCGGACGGGGCGGCGCAGGTACTCGCCGTCACCCGCGACGAGGAGCAAGGTCATCGAGTAGATCGCGGTCTTCGGTTCGAGGTAACCCTCGACGCCCTCACGCTCGCGGATGAAGCGTTCGAGGTCCTTGGTGGCTTCCGTGGTCGGGGTGGCGGTGCTCTTGGAGGGGGTGCTGCGTCTCGACTCGCCCTTGAACCACGCCTTGACACGGTCGAGGAAGCTCACGCGTCGTCCTGCGTGTCACTCACGGGGACACCTGCCGGTAGACCCGGTACTCGGTGACGGGACGGTACCCGAGCTCGTTGAACAGCGATGTGCTGTCCGGGTTCGCCACGGTGGCCGCGTAGGGGTAGCCGAACGCCGCCGCGTCGTGCATCGCCCGGGTCGCGATCGCGGTCGCCAGCCCCCGGTGGCGGTGCATGATCGTCGTCGCGAACGTGCTCAACCCGGCGACGTCGGCGGTGCACAGCAGGAACCCCACGGCGATCAGGCCAGACCGGTCGTCGTCCACCACGCCGTAGATGGCCCCGTGGTCGAAGGGCTTCGCGTGGCGCAGCACGTGGCGCGCCAGGTCCTCGACGATCAGCCGGTCCTCGACCCCGAAGCCGAACCCGGACGAGGCGACCTCGGCCACCTGGGCGGCCAGACCGGGATCGGCCAGCAGCGTGGTGCGGTGGTCGTCGCGCTCCGGGAGGTCGTCGGCCGGCAGCGACCGGATCATGCCGGCGATCGGGCGCAGCGGCAGGTACCCGCGGGTGCGCAGCAGCGCGTCGGCGTCCTCATCGACGTTGTCGCTGCGCAGCCACAGCGCGTGGGGCAGGTCACCGAAGAACCGCTCGACCTCGGACAGCGACACGTCGGGCTGGCGGAGGTCCAGCGCCGTCGCCCGGTTGAAGACCGACGGCACCCCCACGTGGGCGAACACGCCGTTGTCGGAGGCCAGCGAACGGCCGTGGGGGGCGATGTGCCCGAACGCCAGGACCTGGAGGCGGAAGTAGTCGTCGACCATGATGGCCGGGTCGCCGGGCGCCGCTCGGACGTCGTCCCTCTGTCCGTCCACCGACGCGATCGTCTCCCCGGGTCGACTCGAGTTCGGCGTCGAGGCTAGCAAGCCCCGTCGGGACGTCTTCCGCCGAGCGACCGTATCAGTGCTCCTCCTCGACGAGCTCGACGAGGACACCGTTCGTGCCCTTCGGGTGGACGAAGGCGACGGTGTGGCCGCCGCCACCCCGCCGGGGTTCCTCGTCGATCAGCTGCACGCCCGCCTCTCGGAGCTCGTCGAGCGCGTCGGCCACCGACGGGACGGCGAGCCCGACGTGGTGCAGGCCGGGGCCGTTGCGGTCGAGGAACCGAGCGACCGTGGAGTCCGGGGAGGTCGGGGTGATGAGCTGGATGTAGCCGTCACCGACCTTGAGCATGGCCTCCTCGATCGCGTCCGACCCAACCTCCTCGCGGTACTCCAGCTCGGCGCCGAAGACGCCGCTCCACAGCTCGATCGCGGCGTCCAGGTCCGGCACGGCGATGGCGACCTGATCGATGCGGGTCGGATCCACGGGGTCCTCCGTCGGGTGCGTTGGCGAGGTCGACGGCATCCTGCCCGTCCGGGGGCCCGACGCGCCAGCTGCCGTCCGTCCTGACGGGTCGCGTTGCGGGTGGCCCCCGCCGCGCGCTTACCATGCAGCCAGACCTCGACGTGCACCAAGGAGATCGCCGTGAGCACCGAGACCGTGATCGTCGGCTACGCCCGCACCCCGATCGGCAAGTTCAACGGGGGCCTGGCGCCCCTGTCGGCCATGGAGCTGGGGGGCAGGGCCATCACGGCGGCGCTCGAGCGCTCGGGCGTGGAGCCCGACCAGGTCGGGTACGTCGTGATGGGGCACGTGATCCAGGCGGGGCAAGGTCAGATCACCGCCCGTCAGGCCGCGGTGGGGGCGGACATCCCGATGACCACGCCGGCGGTCACGATCAACAAGGTGTGCCTGTCCGGGATGACGGCGGTCGCGGACGCGGACCGCCTGATCCGCGCTGGCGACTTCGACGTCGTCGTCGCGGGTGGCATGGAGTCCATGACGAACGCCCCGTACCTCCTGCCCGACGGGCGCTTCGGACACCGCATGGGTGACGGGAAGGTCGTTGACTCGATGATGTGGGACGGCCTCACCGACCCCTTCGAGAAGGTCTCCATGGGCGAGTCCAGCGATGACGTGAACAAGCGCCTCGAGATCGACCGGCACGTCCAGGACGAGTGGTCGGCCCGGTCGCATGAGCGCGCGGTGCAGGCGTGGAAGGACGGCTACTTCGGCGACGAGGTGGCCCCCGTCGAGGCGCCCCAGCGCAAGGGTGATCCCGAGCTGATCGAGCAGGACGAGGGCATGCGGCCCGGGACGACCGCGGAGTCGCTCGGCAACCTGCGGCCCGCGTTCACGAAGGACGGAACGATCACCGCCGGCAACGCGTCGCAGATCTCCGACGGCGCCGCCGCGCTGGTCCTGATGAGCCGCGAGAAGGCCGAGGAGCTGGGCCTCGAGATCGAGGCGAGCGTCCAGGGCTGGGCGACCGTCGCCGGTCCGGACAACTCGCTGCACAACCAGCCGTCGCGGGCGATCGAGAAGGTCGCCGGCGACCTCGGTGACGACCCGTCCGGCTACGACCTCTACGAGATCAACGAGGCGTTCGCCGCGGTCGCGATCCAGTCCACCCGTGACCTCGGTCTCGACGAGGACCTGGTCAACGTGAACGGTGGCGCGGTCGCGCTGGGGCACCCGATCGGCTGCACCGGCGCGCGTATCTCGATCACCCTGATCGCGGAGCTCGCCCGTCGCGGCGGTGGTCGCGGCGTCGCGGCGCTGTGCGGCGGGGGCGGTCAGGGCGACGCGATCGTGCTCGACGTCGCCGGCAGGTAGCCCCTTGGGTCAGGACCCCAGCGAGCTCGTCGAGGCGCTGGGCCGGGGCGAGCGGCGTGCGGTCGCCCGGCTGCTCACGCTCGTCGAGGACGGCACCTCGGACGGGCTACGCGACATCATGCGTCAGCTGTACCCGCTGACGGGCGACGCCCGCATCGTGGGTATCACGGGGTCGCCGGGCGTCGGCAAGTCGACCCTGACGAACGCGGTCGCGGCCGAGCTACGCGAGCGCGACCGCTCGGTGGGGGTGATCGCGATCGATCCGTCGTCGCCCTACTCCGGTGGGGCGCTGCTCGGCGACCGGGTGCGGATGCAGTCCCACCACGCCGACGAGGGGGTGTTCATCCGCTCCATGGCGGCCCGGGGACACCTCGGGGGGATCGCCTTCGCGACCCCCCAGGCCGTGCTCGTGCTTGATGCGGCCGGTTTCGATGTCGTGATCATCGAGACGGTCGGGGTCGGCCAGTCCGAGGTCGAGGTCGCATCCACCGCCGACACGACCGTGGTCACCGTCGCCCCCGGCATGGGCGACAGCATCCAGGCCGCCAAGGCCGGGATCCTCGAGGTCGCGGACATCTTCGCGATCAACAAGGCCGACCACGGGGGCGCCGGCAAGACCGAGTCCGAGCTGCGCTCGATGCTCGAGATGGGCCACGAGGTCGAGGACGAGGAGACGGGGTGGTGGCCACCGATCCTGCGCACGGTCGCGGTCCGGGGCGAGGGGATCACCGAGCTGGTCGACGCCCTCGACGAGCACCACGAGCACCTCGTCGAGACCGGCACGCTCGCGACGCGTCACCGAGCCCGGTCCCGCCACATGGTCCGGGAGATCGCCATGACCGAGGTCCGCCAGCGGTTCCACGGCCTGCCGACCGACGGTGGGGACGGGCTGCTCGACCGGCTCGCCGAGGAGGTCGCCGAGCGCGACCTGGATCCCTACTCAGCTGCAGACCAGCTCCTGGGCGCGCTCGACGATTAGCGCAGACGGTCGGCTTCGCGCTCGATCAGGTCGAGGGTCTCCAGCACGTCCTGCTCGGTCGTCCGGAGGTTGCCGATAGCCATCCGGAGCACGTAGCGGCCGTCCAGGACGGTATGGGACAGGTAGGCCTCGCCCGTGGCGTTGATGGCGTCGAGGAGCACCCGGTTGCGGCGGTCCTCCTCGTCGGGGTCCTCGGTGTCCTCGAACACCGCCCGGAAGCAGACCGTCGAGAACGGGGCGGGCGCGGCACGCACGAAGCCGGCGTGCCCGTCCATCCGGTCGGCCACGATCGTCGCGAGCCGCAGGTGCTCGCGGATCCGTGCGGCCAGTCCCTCGGCCCCGAAGTGGCGCATGACCATCCAGAGCTTCAGCGCGCGGAACCGGCGCCCCAGCTGGACCCCCCAGTCCATGAGGTTGTCCACGTCGGTCTCGGAGGTGGTGAGGTACTCGGGGACCAGCCGGAAGGCGGCCTTCAGCGCGTCCGGGTCTCGGACGAAGAAGGCCGAGCAGTCGATCGGGGTGAACAGCCACTTGTGCGGGTTCACCACGACCGAATCGGCGCGTTCCGTGCCATCGAGGACGTGGCGCATCTCCGGGACGATCGCCGCCAGGCCGCCGTACGCACCGTCGACGTGCAGCCACAGGTCGTGCTCCTCGCAGACCTCGGCGATGCCCGGGACCGGATCGATGCTGGTGGTCGAGGTGGTGCCGACGGTCGCGACGACCGCGGCCGGCGTGCGGCCGGTGCCCAGGTCCTCGCGGATCAGCGAGCGCAGCGCCCCGACGTCCATCCGGAACCGGTCGTCGCTGGGGACCGCCAAGACGTTGTCGAGTCCGAGCCCGAGGGTGATCGCCGCCTTCTGGACCGAGGAGTGGGCCTGATCCGAGCAGTACACCCGGGGCGTCTGGCCCTCGAACCCGGCCGGGCCCCGCTCACGGACACCCGGCCAGCCCCTCTCGCGCGCCGCTGCTAGCGCCAGCATCGTCGAGATCGATGCGGTGTCGCAGATGATGCCGGCGAACCCGTCGGGCAGACCGATCAGCTGCCGGAGCCAGCCCAGGGTGACCTGCTCCAGCTCCGTGGCGGACGGGGACGTCCGCCACAGCATCCCGTTGACGTTCAACGCGGCGGTGACGAGCTCGCCGATGATCCCCGGCCCCGAGCCGGTGATCGCGAAGTAGGCGAAGAACCGCGGGTGGTTCCAGTGGGTGATGCCCGGCAGGATCGTCGGTTCCAGATCGGCGAGGATCGTGTCCATGCGCTCGCCGGTGGCCGGTGCGGCGTCCGGGAGCCGGGCGGCGATGTCGCCGGGCTCGACCTGGGACAGGACCGGACGGTCCCGGATGTGCTCGAGGTAGTCGGCGACCCAGTCGACCGCCGCGCGACCGTGCGTGCGGAACTCGTCGGGGGCGAGATCGCCGGTCGTCACGCCGCTCCCTTCCCTCACGGGACGCCCGACGGTACCCACGAGCCGGGAGCGGCCTACCCTGCGTGCTGACGAGGAGGAACCTGATGGCAACGGTCTGCACGAGCTGTGGGGCGGAGAACGGCCCACAGGACGCCTACTGCTGGAGCTGCGGTGTCGAGCTCGGGCGCATGACGACCCCGGACACGCACCCTGATGAGGCGGTCACCAGCGAGTCCCGAACCGAGCGCGAGCAGCAGGTCGACGACGGCGACGGCCAGGAGGACGACGACGGCAACGGCGACGACGACGCCGTGGCGTACTCCTCGGAGACGGGTCAGGGCGACTAGGAGCGAGCATGTCCGACTGGGAAGAGCGCTACGAGGAGTGGGCGCGCCGGTTCGAGGCGGGTCCGGAGCGGGATGCGCCGTTCGAGACGATGTCGGGTATCCCGTTGGAGCCGTTGTACGGGCCGCACAACGTGGAGCTGGATCGGGAGCGGATCGGGTACCCGGGCGTGTACCCGTACACGCGTGGGGTGTACCCGTCGATGTACCGGGGGCGGGCGTGGACGATCCGGCAGTTCGCGGGGTTCGCGGACGCGGAGCAGACCAACCGCCGGTACCACGACCTGGTCGAGGCGGGGCAGCACGGCCTGTCGGTGGCGTTCGACATGCCGACGTTGATGGGGCTGGATTCCGACGATCCGAAGAGTCTGGGGGAGGTGGGCCACTGCGGGGTCGCGATCGACTCGGTGGCGGACATGGAGCGGCTGTTCGACGGGTTGCCGTTGGGTGAGCTGACCACGTCGATGACGATCAACGCGCCGGCGGTGACGCTGTTCTGCATGTACGCGGTCGCGGCCGAGCGGCAGGGCTTCGACCTGTCGGACCTGGGCGGAACGTTGCAGACCGACATCCTGAAGGAGTACATCGCGCAGAAGGAGTGGTTGTTCCCCCCGCGGCCGCACCTGAAGCTGATCGGTGACCTGATCGAGTTCTGCACGACCCACGTGCCGCGTTACCACCCGGTGTCGATCTCGGGCTACCACATCCGCGAGGCCGGTTCCACGGCCGCGCAGGAGCTGGCGTTCACGCTGGCGGACGGGTTCGCGTACGTCGAGCTGGGGTTGGAGCGGGGGCTGGACCCGGACGATTTCGTGCCGCGGTTCAGTTTCTTCTTCGATGCGCATATCGATTTCTTCGAGGAGATCGCGAAGTTCCGGGCGGCCCGTCGGATCTGGGCCCGCTGGATGTCCGAGCGTTACGGGGCGAGGGCCGAGAAGGCGATGCTGATGCGGTTCCACACGCAGACCGCCGGGGTGTCCCTGACGGCGCAGCAGCCGGACAACAACATCACCCGCACCGCGATCGAGGCGCTGGCGGCGGTGCTGGGCGGGACCCAGTCGCTGCACACGAACGCGATGGACGAGGTGCTCGCGTTGCCCAGTGATCACGCGGCCAAGGTGGCGCTGCGCACGCAGCAGGTCATCGCCGAGGAGACCGGTGTGGCGAATGTGATCGATCCGCTGGGCGGGTCGTGGTTCGTCGAGGAGCTCACCGACGAGCTGGAACGCCAAGCCGAGGACTACTTCTCGAAGATCG
>JAHWKO010000077.1 GCA_019347855.1 Actinomycetota bacterium | reverse complement strand
CGAGTTGACGAGCACGATGGCGAGGATGACCACCACCGCGCCGATGCCGATGACGACTGGGCTCACGTCGATCCCTCCTGCTCAGCGGTGTGCGAGGCGGTCGCCTCGACGATCAGATCCAGGTTGTCCTGCCCGACGATCCGGACGGTCTCGCCCTCTTCGAGGTCGTGTCCGTCCCGGGTCCGGGCGTTCCACCAGGATCCCCCGATGAAGATCTGTGCCCGACCGTCGCGGATCCGCCGGACCTCGGTGGTCTCGCCGGTGAACGCGTCCGTGCCGGCGGTGGACGGGGCGCCGCGCGTGTTTGCCGCCAGCCAGGCGAGGCCGCCGGCGGCGAGGCCGGCGAGCACGACGGTCGGCACGAGCACGATCAGGTCGATGCCGATGCCGGTGGGGCGCTGGAACAGGAACAGGCCACCTAGCAGCAGCGCCACGGTCCCGCCGGCGGCCATGACACCGATCCCCGGGGCGAACACCTCACCGAGGAACAGCACGGCGGCCAGGATCAGCAGCGCGACCCCGACCGCGTTCACCGGGAGCACCGACAGCGAGAAGAGCGCCAGGAGGATCAGGATCACCCCGACGACGGCTCCTGCCCCGATCCCGGGCTGGGCGAGCTCGTACAGGATCCCGAGCGTCCCGATCGACATGAAGAGGAACGCCACGTTCGGGTCGGCCAGCCACTGGAGCACCCGCCGGGTCCACGCGGCGTCGTAGGGGACCGTCCGCGCCCCCGCGGTCGTCAGCTCGACGATCTGCCCGCCGGCGAGCTCGACCTTGCGACCGTCGATCTCGTCGAGCAGCTGCTCCTGGCTTTCGGCGAGCAGATCGACGATGTCCCGTTCGACGGCCTCGCTCGCGGCGACGGAGGCGCCGTCCCGCGTCGCCTCCTCCGCGAAGTCGGCGTTGCGGTCGCGTGCTGCCGCGACGGCTCGTGCGTACGAGACGGCGTCGTTGACGACCTTGTCGAGGACCTCGCCGCCCTGCACGTCGATCGGGGTGGCGGCGCCGATGTTGGTCCCGGGGGCCATGGCGGCGACGTGCGCGGCGCTCGTGATGACGTAGCCAGCGGATGCTGCGCCGCCGCCGGACGGCCCCACCCAGACGATGACCGGGGTCGAGGCGTTCAGGAAGCCCTTCACGATGTCGCGCATCGATGTCACGAGACCGCCCGGTGTGTCGATCCGCAGCAGGACCGCGTCGTGACCGGCGGAGGAGGCTTCGGCGAGTGCGTCCTCGAGGTGCGCGGCCATGACGGGCGTGACCGGACCGGTCGCTTCGGTCACGAGCACGGACGGGTCTGCGTCGTCCTGGGCGGCGGACGGGAAGGCGCCGAGCAGCAGCCACACACAGGCCGCAGCGGCAAGGGCCGCCGCAACCCGACGCGTCCTCGTCGGGGTCCTCATACCTACATCCTGGCGTACCGCGGCCCTCCTCGCCGCCGAGGTCACGGATCGTTGATCGGGACGAAGCCGTGCGATCGCCAGATCTCGGTCGCGTCCGGTGAACGCAGGAACGTCACGAACCCCTCTGCAGGTCCGCGGTTGGCGGCGTCATCGAGCACCTGCGCGGTGTAGGTCGCGGCGACGTCCGCCTCCGGCGGCCACGCGATCGTGCGCACGTCCGCGCCGGCTCGCTCGGCCGCGGTCGCGTCGGTGCGGTAGACGATCGCCGCATCGGCCTCCCCGGAGGAGACCTTCGCGAGGACCGTGCGGGCATCGTCCTCCAGGGAGTCAGCACCGGTCAGCACCTGGCGCGCGAAGCCCCTCGGGGCCAAGCCGTCGCGCTCGAGGGCCGCGAGGGCCTGTCGGGTGTAACCCCCCAACGGCACCGCCTCGTCGGCCAGGACGACCCGTAGTCCCGTCGCCGCGAGATCGGTCACCCCATCGACGTCGCTTCCGGCCCGCGCCACGACCGCCAGGCCGTTCCGGGCCACGGGGGTCGGGGGGCCGGCGAACCCGTCGTCGGCCAGGGACCCGGCGATCGACGGGTCCGCTGACAGCAGCAGATCGGCCGGGGCGCCAGCCCGTACCTGCGTGGCGAGCACCTGCGAGCCGCCCTCGGAGATCACGGCGTCGCCGCCCCACGCGTCGACGAGATCGGCGGCCACGTCGGCCAGGGAGGCCGCCACGAGGATCACGACCTGGTCGTCGCGCTGGTCGCAGGCCGGGCCACCGGACAGCCCCAGCAGCAGACCCAGCGCCACCACGACGCGCGTGGATGCATGGGACACGGCTGCTCCGCTCGACGACGGACGGCAGTATGGCGGGACCCCGACCCGGAGGTTGCCCGATGATCGCCGCGTTCTCCATCAGCCCCGGAGGGGTCGGTGACTCGGTCTCCGAGGCTGTCGCCGACTGCGTCCGGATCGTCCGCGAGAGCGGTCTCCCGTACGAGCTGAACGCCATGTTCACGAACATCGAAGGGGAGTGGGACGAGGTGATGGAGGTGATACACCGGTGCGTCGAGCGGACCGCGGAACGCGCTCCCCGCGTGGGGGTGGTCATCAAGATCGACCACCGACCGGGCGTCGAGGACGGGCTGACCTCGAAGGTCCAGGCGGTCGAGCGGCACCTGTCGTGAGGTTGCTCGTTGCCGTGCTCGCCCGGGCGGTCTGACGGGTCTGTACGGGCGCTGAGGTGCCCGGACGTCACCGGACCCATCCCAGAGGACTAGTCCCGTGACGGGGAACGGGACCATCCCGATCTGGTCCCGGTTCGCTACGCAGAGTCGTCGGAGAACTTCCGAGGTTACAGCGGGTCCCCGAACGAAGGTCGATCCGTGGTCCGAGTGCTGGTCGTCGATGATGACGCCGCGATCCGCTTGATGCTCGAGCTGTCCCTGTCCTTCGAGGGGTTCGAGGTCGCGACGGCGGAAGACGGGTCCGAAGCCGTCGTCAAGGCGCGGGAGCTCGGGCCCGACGTGATCCTGATGGACGTCATGATGCCCATCATGAGCGGGATCGAGGCGGCGGAGCTCCTGCGGCAGAGCGAGCCCACCCAGGAGATCCCCATCGTGATGCTCACGGCCTGCGCGAGCGAGCAGGACGTGTGGTCCGGCTGGCAGGCCGGGGTCGCCTCCTACCTGACGAAGCCGCTCGAGCACGACATGCTGATGGCCGAGATCGACCGGGTCCTGATGGGCCGTACGGTGGCCTGATGCCACGGCCCGCTTTCTGATGGAACACCTGGGGACGAGCCGCCGTTAGTGCGGAGAGACCCATCTCCAGGAGCGGCGTGACCGAGCCGAACGAGCGGCGGGTGTCCCCCGGCCGCGGTGCGACCGCGGGGATGGTCGGTGTCCTGGTCGCGCTCGGCACGATCGAGGTCCTCGCGGGCCTGATCGGGGGCGCCCCCTCGGCCATCGTCGCGATCGGCGGCTCGTTCATCGAGCGCGTCCCGGGCGTCGTGGAACGGACCGCGATCGCGCTCCTCGGCACCAGCGACAAGCTCGCCCTCAACGTCGGGATCGTCGTCGTCGCGGTCGCCATCGGGGCTGGGGCGGGCGCGGTGGAGACCGCCCGGAAGGGCCTCGTCCGGATCGTGTTCGGCGGGTTCGGTGTCCTGGGGTGGTTCGCCGCGCTCGAGTCCCCGGGGGTCGGAACGGTCCGGGCCGCGGTCGTCCTGGCCGTAGGGGTCGCCGCCGGCGTCCTGGCGGTTGAGCGACTGCTCCAGCTGGGCGAACCGGACGGGGTCGTGGTCTACGACGACGAGCGTCGGGACTTCATCACCTGGAGCGTCGGGCTCGCGGCTAGCGCCCTGATCGGGCTCGCCGTCGGTCGGCTCCTGATCCAGCGGACCGCCGGCTCATCGGTAGCGGACGTGACCCTGCCGCCGCCGCAGGACCCGGTCGCCGCACCGTCGCCACCCGCGGCGTTCGAGGAGGTCTCCCGACTCACCCCGATCGTCGTGCCGAACGACCGCTTCTACCGCATCGACACCCGCCTGACGATCCCCCGTCTCGACCCCAAGACCTGGCGGCTGCGCATCACGGGACTGGTCGACCGTGAGGTCGAGCTGACCTACCAGGACATCCTCGCGATGCCGCTGGTCGAGCGGTACGTGACGATCGCGTGCGTCTCGAACGAGGTCGGTGGAGGGCTGGTCGGGAACGCGGCGTGGACGGGGGTGCCTCTCGTCGACGTGCTCGATCTCGCGGGTGTGCAGGAAGGTGCGAGTCAGGTCGTGGGCCGTGCGTTCGACGGCTGGACCGCCGGTTTCCCCAGCGAGGCGGCCTTCGACGGTCGCGGTTCGCTCCTGGCGGTCGGGATGAACGGCGAACCGCTGCCGAACGAGCACGGGTTCCCGGCGCGCCTGATCGTCCCGGGGCTGTACGGGTACGTGTCCGCGACGAAGTGGCTGACCGAGATCGAGCTCACCACGTGGGAGGCGTTCGACGCCTACTGGGTCCCACGCGGATGGGCGAAGGAAGGGCCGGTCAAGACCCAGTCACGGATCGACGTCCCCCGCCCCGGGGGCATGGAGTGGGGAGCACACGATCGCGGGGGTGGCCTGGGCCCCCAACGTGGGGATCGAGAAGGTCGAGGTCCGCGTCGACGAGGACCCGTGGGAGGAGGCGGAGCTCAGCGAGCCCCTGTCGGACGACGCGTGGATCCAGTGGCGCCGACCGTGGGTCGCCCGGCCCGGTCCGCACACGATCCAGGTACGCGCGACCGACGGCCGTGGCGAGGTTCAGCAGCGCACGCGTCAGCGGCCCTTCCCCGACGGTGCCACGGGGTGGCACACGGTCGACGTGCGGGTCAGCTGACCCCGAGCCGGCGGGACGAGTCGGACACGCGCTCCAGGAGCGTCCGGAGGGTCTCGACCTCGTCCTCGGTGAGCTCACTGGCCAAGCGCTGATCGAGGACGGCCCGGTGATCCTCCCCGGCCGTGCTCAGGGCGCGTCGGCCCTCGTCGGTCAGGCACGCGAACGTGCCGCGGCGGTCCTCGGCGCACTCCTGCCGGCTGAGCAATCCGGCCGTTTCCATGCGGTCCACGAGCCGGGTGAGGCCGCTCTTCGTCAACGGCAGGACGTCGGCGAGCTCCTGCATGCGCAGCCGCCCCTCGTCGGCCTCCTCGAGGTGTGCGAGCACCTCGTAGGAGAGCAGGGGCAGGTCGTGCTCGTCGGAGAGTCGCCCTTCGAGGGCCTCCGCGAGCACCGTGTGTGCCCTGCTCAGGGCGCGCCAGGTGGCGATGGTGGGGTCGCTGCACGCGTTCGACATATCGGCCCGATCGTACCAGCGCGTCGTTCCTCGTTGCCGGAACAACTTCCCCGCTGACCCCCGTGGCGGGGCGAGGCAATGCTCCTACGGTGGGGCACCTCAGCGGACGCTCGGAAGGGGCAGGATGCGCATCGGGATACTGACCGGCGGTGGTGACGTGCCCGGGCTGAACCCGTGCATCAAGGCCGTGGTGCAGCGGGTGATCGACGACGGGCACGACGTCGTGGGGATCCGTCGGGGATGGGGCGGTCTCCTGGAGTCGGACCCTGACGACGAGCCCACGGTCGCGGCCAACACGATGCGGCTCGACAAGACCAACACCCGAACGATCGACCGCACGGGCGGGACGATCCTGCACACGTCGCGGACGAACCCGGGGCGGGTCCGGGACCAGGAGGTGCCGGACTTCCTCGCCGGTCAGGCCGAGGGCGAGGGGCCGCACGACTTCACCGAGCACGCGCTGCGTGTGATCGAGCATCTGAAGCTCGACGCGCTGATCCCGATCGGGGGCGATGACACGTTGTCCTACGGGCTGCGGATGCACGAGGAGGGCGTGCCGGTCGTCGCGATCCCGAAGACGATGGACAACGATGTGCACGGGACCGACTATTGCATCGGGTTCTCTACCGCGGTGTCGCGCAGCGTGCAGTTCATCCACCAGTTGCGCACCAGCACGGGGTCCCACGAGCGGATCGCGGTCGTCGAGCTGTTCGGCAGGTACAGCGGCGAGACGTGCCTGATCTCGGCCTACCTGTCAGGGGCCGACCGCGCGGTCATCTCCGAGGTGCCCGCGGATGTCGAGGAGCTCGCTGACCTGCTGATGAAGGACCGAGCGGCCAACCCCAGCAACTACGCGATCCTCGCGATCTCGGAGGGCGCCACGATCGAGGGCGGCGAGCTGCACGTGCGCGGGGAGGCCGACGCCTACGGCCACCGCAAGCTGGGCGGTGTCGGGCAGCAGGTGGGCGAGATGCTGAAGCAGATCACCGGCGTCGGCATCATCGAGCAGACGCTGGCGTACCTGATGCGGTCGGGGAGCCCCGACTCGCTCGACCTGATGGTCGCGACGAACTACGCCGTGATGGCCGCCGACATCGCCGTCGCCGGTGAGCGCGGTCGGATGGTGGCCCTGCGCAGCGGGACCTACACGAACGTGCCGATCTCGGTCACGGGAGAGGGCGCCAAGCGGGTCGACGTCGACGCGCTGTACGACGTCGCCAACTACCGCCCGAAGGTCCGTCAGGTCGCGGGCAAGCCGATGTTCCTCTACTGAGCACGACCCTCGGAGCCACTCGTGGTCGACATCGTGATGTTCGACACCCCGTCACTGGGCGACCGCACCTACCTCGCGACCGACGGTGACGTCGCGGTCGTGGTCGACCCGCAGCGGGACTGGGAGCGGGTGGCGACCGCCGCGGACGAGCGGGGGATCACGATCACCCACGTCCTCGAGACGCACATCCACAACGACTACGTCACGGGTGGGCTCGTCCTGTCCCGCGAGGTCGGGGCGGACTACGTCGTCGCGGCCGAGGATCCGGTCGGGTACGAGCGGATCGGCGCCGTCGACGGGATGCACCTCGAGTCGGGAAGCATCGCGCTGGAGGTGGTGGGGACCCCAGGGCACACGCCGACGCACCTCGCCTACGTGCTCCGTGCGGACGACGGACCGGTCGCCGTGTTCACCGGAGGCAGCATGCTGTTCGGGTCGACGGGCCGCACGGACCTCGTCGCCGCAGAGCTCACCGAGCGTCTCACCCGGGACCAGCACCGGTCCGTCCGGAGACTGGCTGCCGCCCTGTCCGAGGACGTGGAGGTCTGCCCCACCCACGGCTTCGGCAGCTTCTGCTCGGCGACCGAGGTGTCGGGGAGCGGGACCTCCACGATCGGTGCCGAGAAGCAGCACAACCCGGCGCTCACGATGGACCTGCAGCGGTTCGTCGACAAGATGCTGGCCGGGTACGACGTGTACCCCGCCTACTACCAGCACATGGCTCCGCTCAACCGTGCCGGCCCCAGCCCGCTAGATACGTCCGAGCCGGAACGGATCGGCGCCGACGAGGTGCGACGCCGCGTCCGGCAGCGGTACGGCTGGGTGGTGGACCTGCGGGACCGTCGGGAGTTCGCAGCCGGGCACCTGTCGGGGACGATCGGGATCGAACGCAACGATCTGTTCGCGACCTACTACGGGTGGATCGCCCCGTGGGGCGTGCCGCTGACGCTGCTGGCATCCACCGACGACCAGATCGGGGAGATCCAGGTTGAGCTCGCACGGATCGGCATCGACCGGCCCGACGGCATCCTCGTCGGCGACCTCGACTGGCGCGACGAGGAGCGGCGCACGTACCCGGTGGTCGGCTTCGACGCCGTGGCTCGCGAGCGACAGGAGCGCGCCGTCCGGGTGCTGGACGTCCGCCGCGACCTGGAGTGGCGTGAACGGCACCTCGAGGGGGCGATCCACATCCCCCTCCACGAGCTGGAGGTACGGATCGACGAGCTCCCGCACGAGGAGGTCTGGGTGCACTGCAAGGGCGGGTTCCGCGCGTCGATCGCCGCGTCGCTCCTCGACCGGGTCGGCCGACCGGTCGTGCTCATCGACGACGACTGGGAACGGGCGCTCGAGCACCCCGACCTGCGGACGGTCTCCGAGGACGCGTCCTAGGGCAGACCTGCGGCCCTGTCACCGCCGCCGGGCTCAGGGACGCAGCAACCGGACGATCTCGGCCTCCCGATCCGGGGTCAGCCACGCGTCCGGCGCCCCGCCCTCGTAGCGCGCCGTGCGGTCGATCCAGTCCCGCGTGTCCCGGAAGGTCGCCTCGAGCGGCCGGTACCGCAGGTCCTCCCGGATCGCGCGAGCCGGGTCCACCCGGAACCCGACGTCCTGCTCGTCGCCGGTGATCCAGAGCGGGAGCTCGCTCCACGGTTCAACACCCCGCCCGACGAGATCGGCCTCAGGGACCCAGACGACCTCGGCATCCGCTCCCAGCGCCTCGATGCCGGCCTGCAGGAGGAGGCCGAGCGACAACGGCCAGGCCGGGCCCACCGCGTTGAACGTGCCGGTGTGCCGGCTCTCGAGCAGGTGCACGAACCAGGCCGCGAGATCCTGGACGTCGATGATCTGCACGGGGCGCTCGGCCGGGGCAGGGGCGAGCACGCGTCCCCCTCGCCGGAGTCGCTGGACCCAGTACGTGAACCGGTCGGTCGGGTCGTCCGGTCCCACGATCAGACCCGGGCGCACGACCGCAGATCCACCGGGGAACGCCTCGCGGACCACCGCCTCGCAGGCGGCCTTCAGCGCGCCGTACGTCTCGGTGGTGATCTCCTCGGCGTCCGGGTCGTCCAGCACGGCGGTGGAGGCGTCCTCGTCCAGGCCGGGGCGTGCGGTCTCGGCGTAGGCCGAGATGCTCGAGACGAACAGGTAGCGCTCCGCGCGTCCGCGCAGGAGGTCGGTGGTGGCCTGAACCTGGCGGGGGAGGTAGCCGGACGTGTCCACCACCGCGTCCCACGTCCCGTCCTGCAGAGAGGACAGGTCACCGTCGCGGTCCCCCCGCCGGTGCTCGGCTTCGGCGAACAGCGTCGGGGCGGTGAGGCCCCGTGTGAAGAGCGTGACGTGGTGGCCTCGGCGTTGCGCCGCTTCGACCACGTGTCGGCCGAGGAAGCGCGTCCCTCCCAGCATCAGGATCCGCATCGTCAGGCCGTGTCCGTCGCCATGCCGGTGGCGGCTCGGCGACCGGAGAACAGGCACCCGCCGAGGAACGTGCCCTCGAGCGAACGGCGTCCGTGGTAGCCACCACCTCCGAAGCCGGAGACCTCGCCGGCCGCGTACAGCCCCGGCAGGATGTCGCCGTCCGGGCGCAGCACCCGGCCGGACAGGTCCGTCTGGAGCCCGCCCAGGCTCTTGCGGGTCAGGACCCGCAGCCGCACCGCGATCAACGGGTGGGCGTCGGGGTCGAGGATCCTTGGGGAGGACGCCGTCCGCATCAGCTTGTCGGGGAGGTAGTTGCGGCTGGTCGCGATCGCCGACAGCTGGGCGTCGTTGCCGTACCCGAGGGCGACCTGCCGGTCGTACGCGACGATCTGGTCCCGCAGGGTGTCCTCGTCGATCAGGTCACGTCCCGTCAGTGCGTTCATCCCGCGGACCAGACCGGACAGCGTGCCGGCCTGGACGAAGTCGGGGACGGTGTCCATGAACCGCTGCACCGGGCCGAAGGGTCGTGGCAGCGATCGGGTGAGGAGCAGCCTGACGTCGCGCCCCGTCAGGTCCGGGTTGTGCACGGATCCCGACAGCGAGAACTCGTCGGTGACGATCCGCCGGTTCGCGACGTACCACGAGTGGTCGTAGCCGGTCCGCACGATGTGCTCGAACGCGCGCAACGTGTCGAACCCGGGGAAGAGCGGAGGCGGCAGACGCCGGCCGAGGGCATCGAACCAGAGCGTGGACGGTCCGTTGAGGATCCGCACCGCGTGGCGGGACCACACGGGCGTGTGGTGCGGGATGCCCTCCGGGTAGTTCCACATGCGGTGGATGTTGGTGACGTTCGCGCCGGCGTCCTGGGCGAGGAGCAGCCCGCTGCCGTCGACGTGGTCGGGGACTCCCTGCAGCAGATCCTCCGGTGGCTCGCCGTAGTCCGCGGGCCACAACCGGCGGACCAGGTCGTGGTTGCCGCCGATCCCGCCGGTGGCGATCAGGACGGCGCCCGCCTGGGCCGTGAACTTGGCGCCGCCGTCCAACGCCTCGCCGGCGACGCCGTCGACCGTCCCGTCCGTGGAGGTGATCTCCGTCACCCGGTGCCGGAAGGCGAACCGGATCCGGCCCTCGTCCTCGGCTGCGCGGGTGCGTCGGACGAACGGCTCGAGCAACCCCGGGCCGGTGCCCCACGTGATGTGGAACCGGGGGGCCGAGTTGCCGGGTCCGTCCGCGAGGTAGCCGCCCCGCTCGGCCCACTGGACCACCGGGAAGAACCGGACCCCCTGGTCACGCAGCCACGGGTACAGCTCACCGGTCGCGGCGGCGACGTAGGCCTCGGCCCAGCGCTTCGGCCACTCGTCGTCAGCGTCGTCGGTGAACTCCGCCGACGCGAACCAATCGGCGAGCGCGGTCTCGTGGGTGTCGCGGATCCCGAGGCGACGTTGCTCGGGCGTGTCCACGAGGAACAGCCCACCGAAGGACCAGTGCGCCTGCCCTCCCAAGGAGGACTCCGGCTCCTGATCGACGACGAGGACACGCCGACCGGCGTCCGCGAGCTCCGTGGCGGCGACCAACCCGGCGAGACCGGCACCGACCACCACGGCGTCGGCTCGGTAGGTGCGGTCCGCCACGTCCGGTCTCATCCCTCGGGGGATGTGCATCTTGGCAGGTGGCCGGCGGGGGCGTCACGTTCCGGGTCTTGGACGCGGTGGCGCGACCAGTCCTACTGGCTCGTCACCGCTACTTCCGGGATCCCGAGGGGAACACGATCGGGGTCTTCGAGCCGCAGTGAGGTCGGGCGTAGCCGTCTCCCTTCCGGACGGGGCGGCCGGTGTCCGTCCGGGCGGGGGAGCGGGCGCGGCGGATAGCCTCCGTCGGTGCCGGGCCCGTAGCTCAACCGGTTAGAGCAGCGGACTCATAATCCGTTGGTTCCAGGTTCGATCCCTGGCGGGCCCACCATCCGATCGACCGTCGTCAGGTCGGTGAAACCCCAGGTCAGAGCACCTTTCAAGCTCGCTTGTGAGGTGCTTGTGAGGTGCTTGTGAGGTGCCGCCGGCGGGGCG
>JAHWKO010000076.1 GCA_019347855.1 Actinomycetota bacterium | reverse complement strand
GAGGTCGAACGGGCCCTGGAAGGCCTCGATGTGGACGTGGTACCCGCCGTCACGCGGTCGCCCGTCCTGGCCCGGGTCGCCCTGCGCGACGTCCGGTCGGTCGTCCTCGCACGTCTCTTCCAGCTCAGGATCCCGTCCTAGGTCCGCCGGGAGCGTAGCCAGGGGCCCCCTGCACCGTCGAACATCCGGCGCGTCACACCCCGGCCTGCGTGCCCAACGCCCAGCTGCCCGCACGATCCTCGTGGAACCCCGGGAGGGACCTCAGAGGAGGACTTCAGAGGGAGGACCATCGGGGAGACCATATATCTAGAGAGGACATAACATCTAGAGCGGGGATATATATCGATATACCGATACATCCACACATCGATGTGTCAGTACGTCTTCACGACGACCCATCGCCCCCCTGTACGCCACGGTGACGGGCCTGGTAGGCCGCCGCGACGCACCGCAGGTAGGTCTCCGGGTCGCTGGGCCGCTCCTGGACCGGGTCACGGACAGCGGGCGCCGCCTGTCCCGCCAGCCGCTCGGCGAGCTGGACCCGGGTCGCCGCGGGGAGCTGGCCCGCACGACGCAGGTACGAGCGCACGAGCCCGTACTCCCGCGGCCCGAGGGCGCTGACGTCGAGACGGGCGACGTAGTCCTCGAGACCGGCGGGTGGCCGGAAGGTCACCGCCTGGGGGGTGCCGTGGCCGGTGCGCTCGCGCAGCACGAGCGTCCCGGCGGCCAGGTCGCCCAACCGCTGACCGTCGCGGGACACCAGTGCGGTGAGGATCGCCGCTCCCCCGGAGGTCAGGTAGAAGTCCACGAGCCCGAGGAACGCCCGGATGGCCGCGTGGCGGAACCTGACCGGACCACCCTCCCTCGTCACCACGCGCAGTCCCAGCAGGGCCTTCCCGGGGGTACGACCCCGCCAGAGCGTCTCGAAGGCGATCGGGTAGCCCATCCAGACGAGCAGTGTGGTCACGATCAGCACGCTGACGCCCACCCACGTCGGCACCGGTCCGGCCGCGCTCTGGAGCACCGACAGACCCAGGACCAGCACCACTTCGGCGATCCCCAACAGCACCAGGTCGACGACGAACGCCACTCCCCGTGAGCCGATGTGCGCCGTCGGCAGGTCGAGCTGCACCGCCTCCGGGGTCACGATGCCGCTCACTAGACTCCCCCAGGGTGGACATCGACCGGTACATCGCGACGCACGAGCCGGCGTGGCAGCGCCTGGAAGCACTCACCAGCCGTGCGGAACGCTCGGTCGGCAGCCTCCGACGGGACGACCTGGACGAGCTCGTCGACCTCCACCAGCGTGTCTCGAGCCACCTGTCCACCGTCCGGGCCACGTACGACGATCCGGCCCTCTCGAGCCACCTCAGCCGGCTCGTGGCGCGTGCCGGCGCGTTGGTGCACGGTACCCGAGGGCGTTCCTGGACCGATCTCGGCCGTGCGCTGACCTGGACCTTCCCGGCCGCCGTGTGGCACGTCCGGCGCCCGATCGCGGTCTCGGCCGGCTTGTTCCTGGCCGCGGCGGTCGCGGTGGGCCTGTGGATAACCGGCTCACCGGCCGCGTACGAGGCCAGCATGCCCCCGGAGGTCCGCGAGGCCTACCTCCAACGTGATTTCGAGGCCTACTACTCGTCGCAACCGGCCGCACAGTTCGCCTCGTACGTGTTCACCAACAACGTGCGCGTCGCGATCCTCGCGTTCGCCGCGGGGATCGTCCTGTGCCTGCCCACGGCCCTGGTGATGGGCCTCAACGGTGCACAGCTGGGGGTCGCCGCCGGGCTGTTCACCGCTTCCGGGCTCGCGGGACGCTTCTGGGGGCTGATCCTGCCCCACGGGCTGCTCGAGCTCACCGCCGTGTTCGTCGCCGGCGGCGCCGGCCTGCGGCTCGGTTGGACCGTCATCGATCCCGGTGACCGCACTCGGGTGGAGGCCCTGGCGGACGAGGGCCGTCGCACCGTCGTGATCGTGCTCGGGTTGGTGCTGGTCTTCCTCGCCGCCGGGCTCATCGAGGCGTTCGTGACGCCGTCCGGGCTGCCGACGTGGGCCCGGGTCGGCGTCGGCGTGCTCGTGGAGGCCGCCTTCCTGGCCTTCCTGGTCGTGCAGGGGCGTCTCGCCGCGCAACGGGGGCTGACGGGTGCCCTGGGTGAACCACGACCCGGGTGAACCTCCACCTGAGGTTCATCCCCCGGTGGACCCCGGTGGACCCCGTGGACCCCGGTGGACCCCGTGGGCGGGTGCCGGCCTACAACCTCCCCCGCGCCTTGATCTCGAGGTACGCGTCCACGAGCCGCGGAGCCAGGTCCCCCGGGCGCTCGTCGATCACGACCGCCCCGGTCGCGGCCAGCCGTCGGGCGGTCGCCCGGCGCTGGTCCAGCTCGCGGACCGCAGCGGCCGCCCGGTAGGCGTCGCGGACGTCCCCGGCCGGCCCGTTCGCCCACCTGAGGACCTCCGGGTCACGCACTGATCCCACCAGCAGGACGTGCGTCGAGGCGATCACGGGCAACGCGGGCAGCAGCGCCTCGCGGACGGCCCCCCGCGAGAGCTCGGTCAGCAGCACGAGCAGGCCCCGGCGACGGAACCGCGACAGGGTGTGCAGGAAGGCGCCGCGGTAGTCGCTCTCCACGAGCTCGGGCTCCAGCCGGTACATCGCCGAGGTGACCGCCGTCAGCTGGTCCCGCGACCGGGCGGGAGGAACGGTCGCGTGCACCCGGGATCCGAACGCGACCATCCCCACGCGGTCGCCCATCCTCGTCGCCACGGTCGTCAGCGCCATCGCCGCATCCATCGCGTGGTCCAGCCGCGGCGCGTCAGCGGTGCGCATCGTCACGTCCTCGGGCCACGCGAGCCGACCGGCCATGACCCGTCCCACGTCCAGCAGCAGCAGGACGGTCTGGTTGCGTTCCGCGCGGTACTGGCGGACGATCGGCTTGCCGGACCGGGCGGTGGCCGCCCAGTCGATGTGCCGGAACTCGTCGTCGACGCCGTACTCCCGGAGTCGGTCGAACTCGGTGCCCCCGCCCCTGCCCCGAGCCGAACGCGCCCCGACCTCCAGCAGACGGGCGCGGCGCAGCCGCAGCTCGGCCTCCCGACGCGAGTGGAACGGCGGGTGCACGCGCAGCTCCTGTGGCAGCTGGCGGCCCTCCTGGCGGGCTGCAAGGCCCCACGGCCCCTCGACCCGGACGGTCAACGTCGTGGGGACGAAACGTCCCCGACGGCGGGGACGCAGGCGCGCAGATGCCTCGACGCGCCCCCGGGCCGGCACCTCGACGGAAGCGCGGCGTCGCGTGGCGTGGAGCGACGGCGCGAGCTCGTCGGCGATGTGCACCTGCAGGTCACGACCGGTCGGGTTCCCGACCTCCCACCGGAGCTCCGCCTCGTCTCCCAGCGCCACGACGCCCGGCAGGCGCCGCTGGACCGGCAGGTCGGCCGGGCGGGGAGCCCGCAGCCCGTCCAGGACGACGACGGCCAGCAGGCAGGCGTTGACGAGCACCAACGCCCAGACCGGCCGTACCGGCAGCACCAGCACGACGACCGAGGCCCCGGCCGTGACGACCGCACCGCGCCAGGTCGGGAAGGGAACGGCCCTCACCGGGGCACCGGCACGGAGCCCAGGATCGCGTCGAGGACACCGTCGGGCGTCCCACCCTCCAACTCCACCTCGGGGCGCAGCTCGATGCGGTGACGCAGGGCCGGACGCGCCATCGTCTTGACCTCGTCCGGTGTCACGAAGGAGCGGCCGGCCAGCCACGCCCAGGCCTTGGACGCGTGCAGCAGCATGGCGGCGCCACGCGGGGACACACCGAGCCGCACGGAGGGGGAGTCGCGGGTCGCCCGACACACCGACACGATGTAGCCACGCACCTTCTCGTCGGTGCGCATCTGGTTGACCGCCTGCCGGCCGGCGTCCAACACCGCGGCGTCGGCCACGCGACGGACGCCGGAGGCCCGCGGGTCGTGCGGATCCAGTCCCCGGTCGTGGCGGTCCAGGATCTCGCCCTCGTCCTCCGCGCTCGGGTAGTCGACACGCAGCTTGACGAGGAAGCGGTCCAGCTGCGCCTCCGGCAGCGGGTAGGTCCCCTCGTACTCCACCGGGTTCTGGGTCGCCACCACGGCGAACGGCACCGGAAGGGGGTGCGAGGTGCCGTCCACCGTCACCTGCCTCTCCTCCATCGCCTCGAGCAGCGCCGCCTGGGTCTTGGGAGGGGTGCGGTTGATCTCGTCCGCCAGGAGCAGGTTCGTGAACACCGGACCGCGGCGGAAACGGAAGGACGAGGTCCCCTCCTCCAGGACCATGTGCCCCGTGACGTCCGCCGGCATCAGGTCCGGCGTGAACTGGACCCGTGAGAACCCGAGGTCCATCGCCGCGGACATCGCGGTCACCAGCATGGTCTTGGCCGTCCCGGGCACGCCCTCCAGGAGCACGTGACCTCGGACCAGCAGGGCGACGAGCATCCCGGTGACGACCTCGTCCTGGCCCACCACCACCTTCGCCACCTCGTCACGGACGGCGGCGATGGCCCCGCGCACCTCGTCACTCATCGGTCATCCTCTGCTCGTCACTGTATCTCTATGTCGATATATCGTTCTATCGCTTCATCGTTGGATCGGGAGGTTGCCTGCCCCCCGCCCCTGCCCCCGGCAGCGGTGTGGCCGGTCCGGAGGTCCGCGCGGACCGCCGCGATCGAACGTGTCAACGCCACCAGCTGACGGTCGTCGGTCACCTCGCGGTCCCCCAACGCCGCCCACAGCCGTTCCCGGGGGATCCCGGTCCTGGTCGACGCCACGTCGACCAGGGTCTCCCGTGGGGCGTCACGCGGCAGTCCCAGGAGATCGGCGAGCGACCGTGCCAGGGCGTCCTGCAGGCCGGCGGCCGCCGCGTCGCGCGCCCCGCTCCGTTCGAGCAGTCCCCCCACGGCGGCGACCGTCTCCGAGCCCCGTACCCGCGTGGGCAGCTCCTCCTGCACCGCCGCCCCGTGCCGGCGAGAACGGGCCCAGGCGAGCACCCCGAAGGCGATCGCAAGCTGCCACAGGGCCCCCCGTACCCGCCCCGGCACCAGCTCGGCGAGGCCACGCTCTCCGGCCCCTGGGGTCGGCGGGGCGATCACCGAGGCGCGCACGCCCTCGGACGGCTGCACGAGCGCGGCGGCCAGAGCGGCGTTGCCGTGCTCCTGCAGCGACCCGTTGGTCCAGGCTCCGCGGCCTCCGAAGACGATCAGCTCCCCGTCGTCGAGCGGTAGGCCCACGAGCGCGGCTCCGTCGCCCGTCGGCAGGCACGTGAACGTCGCCCCGGCCGGCGGCTCGACGGCGGTCCACCCGGCGGCGGCGACCCGCTCGATCCCGGTGAAGGCCGGGTGGTCGCAGCCCATCGCCAGCGGGACACGACCCCACAGTTCGAACGTCGCCACGTCGTCGACCGCAGCCGGGTTCAACGGTGAGGACGCGTCAGCGAGCACCAGCCTGCCTCCCGCCCGCACCCAGTCCTCGAGGCCGTCCCGCGTGGCCTCGTCCTGGCCGCCGACGAGCAGGATCGCGACGCCCCGGTCGCCGGTGGGGACGTCGCCGGTGACCTGGACGTCGGCACCGAGCTCGCGGAGGACCGCGACCAGCGCCGCGGTGCCGGACGGTTCGGCGCTGTGCGGGTCGAAGGGGTGTCCGGAACCACCCCCCTCGCGCCCCAGCAGGCCGAGGCCCATGGTCAGGACGACCACGAGCCCCACGATCAGCCATCCCCTGCGCGTCATCGGGCCACCTCCAGCACCCGGTCGCAGAGGTGCGACAGGCGCTCCAGATCGGCTCGGTACGGGTCCTCGGGCCCGTACCAGGCGCGCTGGAACACCTCGGCGGCGTCCGCGAACGGCACCGCGACCGCGGGTCGACGGCGGCGGAGGGCGCCGGTCTCCTCCCCCACCGTGCGGCCCGGCCGGTCCTCGATGAGGCCCCGCCGCTCGAGCTCGGCCACCAGCGCCCGGTAGCGGCAGCGGCTGGCCTCGCGGAGGCGCCCGGCGCGAACGTGCTGCTTCGCCTCCTCCAGCCACTCGGTCGGGGCGCGCGGCCGGTGTGCGGCGGTGACGTCGCCGTCGCCCGGGGCTCCTCTGGCTCTCGTACCCCGCAGGAACCGCACGGTGAGCACCACCAGCGCCACGACGGCGAGCACGGCGATCGCCCACCCGATCAGGTCCGCGCTGCCGTCGGTCAGGATCCCCCCGAGGATGTCCGCCAGAGCCTCGAGAGCCGCCCGCTGGAGCCGTTCCAGTAGGCCGGGTTCGGGCTGGTGGAACTCCGGACGGTCCAGCACCTCCCGGACGACCGACCCGATCCGGTCGGGGTCGACGTCGTAGGCGGGCAGTGCCATCGGTGCCGCGGGCACGCCGTGGGAGACCCGCCTCACGCGCGACGGCCGCGCCAGCTCGTCGGCGACGACCGTCAGGTCGAAGGCCTCGGTGCGGATCCGTCCGTCGAAGTACATCAGCGTCGCGACGATCGCCACGAACGGGAGGGCGACGACGTTGGCGAGCACGCTGCCGACCGCCAGGAGGAGCCACGCCCCGGAGCCGACCGCGAACGCCAGGCCCATCGGGACCGCCATCAACGCGTAGCTCACGACCGTGGCGAGCAGGCCCGTCAGGACCGCCGTGCCGAGGTACGGCCAGTAGCGCGGGCGCATCAGCCCTGCCGAACGGCGCATCGCACCCACCGCTCCCAGGTCCTCCAGGACGATCGCCGGCGCGACCGCGACGAAGAACGGCATCACGAACACGGCGCCGACGAACCCGAGGAGGACGAGGATCACGCCCACGACGAGCGCCGCGCCGCCGCCGACGCCCCCGCCGACCACGGCCCCCGTGACGAGCAGGGCGAAACCGACCAGGACGCCGGCGAACTCCGCGAGGTGGACGAGGATCCACGCGCTGAACAGCGACCACCACCGCCCCAGGGCCGCTTTCAACGCCGTACCCACCGGGATCGTCTCACCGAGGTAGGAACCGCCCACTACCCGGGCGACCGCCCCGGTGACGAACGGCAGCACCAGGAACTGGGCGAGGCCCGCCAGCATCCCGATCAGCGGGTCGCCGAACCCCCGGCCGACCGCGTCGGGGGCCGACCCGGGGTCCAAGAGCATCCCGAAGAAGTCGAGGGTGTCGCGCTGCGCCCAGGCCGCGAGGAGCTGGAGCGGTCCGAAGAGGGCCAGCGTGATCAGCACGATCGTGCCGGCGTCGGCCCGGAGCAGCTTGAACGCCCCGTCGAGGAGGTCGCTGAGGGACATCGGATGCAGGGGTAGCGGACCCGTCCTCGCGTCACCCGCCTTCGGACCCGCTGCAGCAGGCCGCCGTGTGGGCCACCCGCCGGCGTCCGGCGGGGTCCCGGGCGTCCCCCCGCTGCTCCAGCCGCCACCGGCTCCCGGAGGGCCGGTGCCGGCGCCCGTCCCCTGATCGGGCGCCACCCACCCGTCGTGCGATCCCGGTCGCTCGTCCGCTCCGTCCACCTGCACCGCCGCCCTTCCAGCCCGCTCGCCGCGGGGCCGAGTATCCCGTCGCCGGCACGTCACAGCAACGGGTCCGGGCGGCCCTCCAGGATCGCCTCCTGGCATCACGGTGCCCGCAAGGGGTCCGCGGACCACGAGGCGCCGCACCCTCGGCATGGGGTGCACCCGCAGAACGTCTCAGCGTCGATCTGAGAGCGTTCCCCCAGGTCGCGCTCTGCGTGTAGCGTGCCGCGGCCCGTCCAGGCACCGGAGGGCGGGCCCGCGGCATCACATCGCAGTGTTCCCGGGACCCTCCCGCCCGGTCATCCGACGTCGGTTCGGGGGGCGCTCGTCGGCCCGACCGTGGAACTCATGTCGGATCCCGCCCGCCAGGGGGTCACCTGGCAGGCCCCAGGGTCGCCTGGGAATCTGTTCCAGTCGGCCGAGACGGTCCCGGGCGAGTACCCTCGAGCTTCCCTCCAGGGTCTGCCGTTGGCGATGGCACGGCCCTCGGCGTCAGCTCAGGTTGCGCACGACCTCGGCGTCCGGTCCGTGCACGTAGAGATCGTTCAGGAGCTCGGCGATCGCCTCGCGCACGATGCGTCCGCGGTCCACCTTGACCCCGAACTCCGCCTGCAGACGCAACCGCGCCTGCTCGAGGTCCAGGAGCTCCTGCTGGGTCATGTAGACGGTGATCTTCGTGTCGTGCGAGGTCCGTCCGCTGGCCTCCGCCGGGGTCTCCTCTCCCCCTTCGTCGGCGCCCTCCGCCTCGTCCTGGGTCTCCTGCTCGGGTCCGGGACCTCGCAACGGGGTCACGCGGCTGTCGCCGCCGGTCGGGCGGAACAGCTCGTCTGCTCCGGGCAGGCTAGCTCGTCGACTCACGGGAAAGGACCTCCCTCGCCAGTTCGCGGTACGCATCCGCGCCGCGGTTCTCCGCGGCGTACGTCAGGATCGGCTCGCCGGCCACCGGGGCCTCGGCGAAGCGGATCGTCTTGTTGATCGTCGACTTGAAGACGACGTTACCGAAGGCTTCGTGGACCCGTTCCAGGACCTCCCGGGCGTGGATCGTGCGAGTGTCCACCATGGTGGCAAGGATCCCCTTGATCTCCAGTTCAGGGTTGAGGCGCTCCTGCACCTTGCGGATCGTGTTCATCAGCAACGTCATGCCGCGCAGGGCGAAGTACTCGCACTCGAGCGGCACGATCACCCCGTCAGCGGCCGTCAGCCCGTTGATGGTGAGCAGTCCGAGGCTGGGTGGACAGTCGACGAGGATGAAGTCGTAGCGGTAACGGAGACGGTCGAGGACGCGTCGCAGGCTCTGCTCGCGGGCCACCTCCTGCACCAGCATGATCTCGGCCGCGGCCAGATCGATGTTCGACGGGAGCACGTGGAGGTTCTCGAACCGGGTCTGCAGGATCACCTCGTCCGGGGAGGTGCCGTCGTTCATGAGCAGGTTGTAGACGCTCTGCGAGAGGGTGTGGGGTTCGGCACCGATACCCACGCCGAGAGAGCCCTGGGGATCCATGTCCACCAGGAGCACCCGGTTGCCGAGCTCGGCGAGCGCGGCCCCCAGGTTGATCACGCTCGTGGTCTTGCCCACCCCACCCTTCTGGTTCGCGAGCGCGATGACGCGAGCGGGGCGACGGACCGGCGGGCCGCCCCCGGGGCGCAGCGCGTCCTGATCGTGACGCGAGGGGCTCTCCCCGGTGACCCCCGGATCCGGGGCCTCCTCGACCCGGGCGGACAGCCCGTGCGCGCGTCCCTCGCCGGCACCGCCTCTCCGCGAGCGATCGGTGGGGTCCCCGTGGATCGACGCGTCGACGGGAACGGGCGCGCCGAGCGGGTCCACCCCGGCAGGCAGGGCGTCAGCGCCCGGGTCCAGCGAGCGTGCGGCCTCGACGAGGTCCTCACCCGAGGGGGCATCCGTCGGCTCTCGCGGGATCGCAGGCTCTCTCGGGGTCGGTTCCTCCTCGGTCCGGGCTGTCCGGGGTGGATCGTCGGCCTCAGGAGCCTCCCGACCCTCCGGACCCGGGTCCGCGTCGTCGCGCGTCCGGTCGTCTCGCCATACCCGGGGCTCCCCCGGGTCCCGCTGCTCCGGCACGTCTACCTCCCCATCCGAGCCGACGAGGCGATATATCGACATGTAGATATCTCGCCTCGTCGTCAGGTCGACGGTCAGCCAAACTACCGGCGACTCACCCCCCGGCACAAGGGGGCCGAGCCAACGACCCGGAACCCCGCGGCACGGCACGGGGTCCGCGCACGCCACCCGGCGCACCGAGCTCGGCCGGTCCGCGCTGGCTGTCGCCCGTCCGCGACCGGCCGGGTACCGCCACGTCCCCACGTCACCGCTCACGTCGCGTTCGCCCCGGCCCCGCACCGAACGCGCCCCCCGACCCCAGCCGTGCCGGCCCCGCTCCCACCGATCCGGCCGTCCCATCACCACGCCCGTGGGCGTGGACCCGCCCGAGCCGCCCCGTCGTAGCCGAGTTTTCCACAGGGTTGTCCACATCGGTGGAAAGCTGACGGGAAGCACCCGCTGTTGGTCGTAGCTTGATGTCTGCTTTAGGGAATCTTTAGGGATAACCTCGTCGTATGTCAACTTGTTCAAACAGGGCCGGCTGGATCGCTCGCCCAGCCACGTCCCACGCGCGCCCAGAGCTCCTCTGCGGGCACCATCCGGGAGTCCTCCCCTACCCCACGGCTCGCCCCGCTTCACCCGACAGCGCACGATCCCCGAACGCCTGTTCACTCGACCCTCGGATGCCCGATCCGCGCCGTGGGCCTCGACCCGAACCACTGAAAACCACCGATGCCGGGCGCCCCGATCCCCTCGTGGTCCCCGCGGCCAGGCCGGCGAGACGCGTCCGGTTCCGGCCGGGAGGATGGCGCGTCAGATCGACATGTCGACAGGCGCTATATCGACTTGTCGATGGCAGGGCGTGGCCGTGGCCATGGCCGGTCAACCCCCTGACGTCCGTCAGTAGACCCCGACGGCTCCGGTGAGCACCAGCGTCGGGTCGCCGTTGCGGACCCCCGAGATGAACCAGTCACCGTCGCGCTCGAACAGGGACACCGACGAGACCTGTCGGTGGCTGAAGCGCTCGCGGACGTGCTCGGGGATGCACACGTTCGGCCCGTCGAGTCGGAGGATCATCTCGATCCCGCTCGCGGTAGGTGGCAAGGTGAGACGCTGCCGCAGCACACCGGCGGCATCCGGGCGTGGCGGCTCGGGGATGGCTTCGCGGGCGCAACGGCGACCCGACGTTGGTTCTCACCGGGGCCGTCGGGGTCTACTGACCGAACGCCGCGGGGATGGACCCGGCGGGTCGTCCTGCCCGGTGCGCGGATATAGCGACATATCGCCTAACGACATGTCGAGCTGTCATCTTGTCGACCCAGGGATGATCATGGGCCCTCATCACCCCGAACTCCGCGGGGATCATCGCGGGGGGATCGGTGCGCGGATGGGTGTCCAGGTCGAGCCCCGAAGGGCCGCGATCGGGGCCCGGTCAGCGGGGGAACAAGCGTTCGATGATCGGGCGCTGGTGACCGTACCGGGCGATCCCGTGGGGTGGGGGAGGACTCGGTCGTGGCGCCGTCAGGGAGCCTCTGGGCGACCGCGGCAGGGGTGTCGGTGGACGATCCATCCGTACCCGCATGGACGAATCTTTATCCTTTAGCACAAACCCTAATATCTCCCTAAAGTAGACATCGAGCCTATCCCAACGAGTGTCGCTTCCCGTCAGCTTTCCACCGATGTGGAAAACTTTGTGGATAACCCCCAGACGACCCGGCGCGTGGCGGGGCCTATCGCGACGGTCGCGGGGGCAGGGGACGGAGTTGGCGGGATCATCGGGGGTCGGTGGCTGCCTGGGCGTACGCACGGGGCGGGTCGCGATCGGGTGACCCTG
>JAHWKO010000075.1 GCA_019347855.1 Actinomycetota bacterium | reverse complement strand
GCATGGTCCGGATCGCGCTCGAGGAGCTGACCGACCAGACCCATCTTCACCGACATGGCGACCAGCTGTTGCTGCGCGCCGTCGTGGATGTCACGTTCCATCCGGCGTCGCTCGGCGTCCTGCGCGGCGACGATCCGCTGACGTGAGGCCCGGATCGTGTCCGCCAGCACGGCGATCTCGTCCCCGCGCGCCTCGAGCTCCGCGTTGAGCCCCACCGAGCGGAGCGCGACCCCCGCTTGCGTGGCCAGGTGCTCGAGGAGGTCGAGGTCGTCCGCGTCGAGGCGCTCCCCGGGGCGCATGCGCACGGCGATCTCCCCCACCCGTTCGCCCTGGTGGTCCACGGGGACCGAGTGGTCCGCGTGGGCGACGTCGAGGGACCCGTCCGGGGAGCCGTGCGGATGGGTGGCGGACCGCCGTCCGCCCGTCGGCAGCTGCACGGTGATCGTCACGGACTCGGCCCCGACGCCCTCGGCCGCCGCTGCAGCCATCCGGGGGAGCACCTCGTCGGTGGACACGGCGTCGGCGACCCGGGCGGAGAACTCGGCCATGACCTCGTAGGGGGTGGCGCGATGGCCGTAGACGAGCCGGTTGGCGATCCGACGCGCCCGTTGGCGTGCCGGCTGGAACGCGGCGGCGACCACCGCGGTCGCGAGCAGCGACAGGCCCACGTTGGGGTCCTCACCCCGGACCCCGATGAGCGTGCCGGCCCCGACGACGACGCCGACGTAGACGGCCGTGATGAACGCGGCGAGCAGACCGAACAGCACGGCGCGCTTGACGACGGCGTCGATGTCGTACAGGCGGAAGCGCACGATCGCGATGCCGGTCGCCACCGGGATGAGCGGGGCGACGAGCACCATCACCGGTGCCCCGGTGTCCTGACCCTCCGTGAGCGTGTTGATCGTGACGACCATCGTCAGGACCGTGACCGTCCCCGCGAAGACGACCCACTTCAGTTGCTGTCGCTGCTCGCCCCGGGCACGGCGCAGGCGCACGAACAGCGACGCGACGCTGAGCAGCGCGCCGCCGAACAGCAGGAAGCCGGCCACCTCCGCCACCACCGGTGGCAACCCGGTCGCGAAGTCGACGTCGCCGGCCTCGACGATGCGTGGACCGCGGATCGACCAGGCGCCGAGTGCGAAGTCGAGACCGACCAGCACGATGCCCGTCGTCGCCGCCCAGGCGACGGGGCGCCAGCGAGGCGACGGGAGACGCCCGTCCGGGAACAGCAGGAGGGCGAAGGTCAGGAACAGCCCGATGCTCGGCAGCCACACCCACCCCCCGAGCCACGAGGCGAGGATCGCGAACGGCGCGGGATCCGCGGGATCGCCCAAGCCCCACTCGGCGTACTGGCTCGCGACGCCCGACAGCATCCCGGCGCCGATCACCAGGTAGATCCAGCCCACCGGGTGACGCGGCTGGTGATGCACGATCAGCGCGCCCACCGCCGGGAACGCGGTCGCCATCACGTAGCCGAACAGCGAGTAGTCGACGATCAGGTCCGAGAACGGGGTCCCGACAGCCACGTCGATGGTGAGGGAGACCCCGACGGCGGCGACCGAGACGGCCAACATGACCCGGGAGACCCACCAGAGCGCGCGGTCGCTCATCCGACCGGCTCCATGACCCCGAGCGGCACGACGCCGCGCACGTGCGTCCCGCGGCCGGGGCTCGACTCGATGATGACCTCGCCGTGCAGGGAGGCGAGCCGGTCGGTCATGTTCTGCAGCCCCAGCCCGCGGACCTGGCTCGCCGGATCGAAGCCCACGCCGTCGTCGTCGATCGCGAACTCGAGTGCGGCGCCGCGTGCGCGCAGCGCGAGGGACGCCACGGTGGCACGTGAGTACTTGGCGGCGTTCTGCAGCGCCTCCAGGCAGCAGAAGTAGACGGCGGTCTCGATGTCCTGGGGGTAGCGGCCGACCCCCTCCGCGGTCACGCGGACGTCCAAGGGGGACCGCTCCGCAGCGCTGCGCACGGCGGCGACGAGGCCCTGGTCGGCCAGGACGGCCGGGTAGATGCCCCGTGCGAGGTTGCGCAGCGTCTCGAGCGCGTCGTCGACCTCGTGGCGGAGCTCGTCGAGCAGGGGGCGGGCCCGCTGCCGGTCGCGCTCGGCGACGGTCCGTGCGAGACGCAGCTTCACCGCGAGCGCGACCAGGTGCTGCTGTGCGCCGTCGTGGATGTCGCGTTCCATCCGCCGGCGCTCGGCGTCCTGGGCGCTGACGATGCGCTGACGGGAGTCGCGGAGCTCCTCGGTCTGCTGAGACAGCACCCGCAGGCGCTCCCGGAGCTGCTCCGTGAGACCGATGTTGCGCAGGACCAGACCGGCCTGGGATGCGAGGTCGTGCAACAGTCGCTCGCCCTCCGGGGTCAGCGGTTCGTCGCGCTGTGCGGTGACGGTCAAGGCCCCGAGGAGCTCACCATGCAGGCTGACGGCCACCGCGAGGTCGGCGCCGGGGATCGTTGGGAGCTCGTCGCCCGTCATGGGGACACGTCCCGGCGGACCGTCAGCACCGTCATCCGAGCGTGGCCACGTCGCGGCCCGCACGAGCTGATCACCGACGACGACCCACACATCGGACCGAGCGGCGCTCGTGCCCTCCGCGACCATCCGGGCCATGCGCGGCAACACGTCGTCGCCGGCGTACGTCTCGGCGACCCGTCCGGAGAACCTCGCCAGGATCTCGAAGGGCGTCTCCCGCTGTCCGTACACCAGCCGGTTCGCGAGCGCGCCGAGGCGATCGCGCAGGGGCTGGAACCCGACCGCCACGATGCCCGTCGCGAGCACCGACAGCCACAGGTCGTTGCGCCCCCTGGTGACGAACTCGCTGCCGAGCACGACTATCCCGATGTACGCCACACCGATGAAACCAGCGAGGCCTCCGTAGACGAACGTGCGGTTGATGACCCGGTCGATGTCCCACAGCCGGAACCGGATCAGGATGACGAACAGGATCACCGGGATCGCCCCGAACAGCGCCGGGAACGCGTTCATGATGAACGTCTGGAGTCCACCGACCTCGGTGCCGGGGACGGACAGGGCCACGGCCAGGACACCGAACGTGACGGCGCCGGCGAGGGCCGCGACGAGGGTGGTTGCGAGCAGCCTCGACTGGCGGCGGTCGACGTTGTTGTCGGCGTGACGGGACTTGCCGACCTGAGAGGCGAGGCCGAGGACGGGGATGAGCAGCCCGAAGACCGCGATGTACTCGACCGGATCCGCGCCGTGTGAGTTCATGATCCAGGACGCCGCGATCACGAAGCCGAAGGTCAGGTACGCCAGCCGTGCGCCGCGCCTCGGCAGCGACAGTCGGTGCCAGTCCGGCTTCAGCCGTCCGTCCGGGAAGAGCACGATCGCCGCGAGGTAGGTCATCCCGGCGACCCCGTGGAAACCGAACGCGTGGATCGGATCGATCCACGGGATGACATCCCGAGCGAAGTGCGCCTCGTTGTTGAAGACCGCCCCGGTGCCGACCATCCCCAGTGCGAGCAGCCGGGCCACGGTGTCCCGCGGTCGCAGGACCATGAGGAAGATGCCCAGAGCCACGTTCATGATGCTGAACGCGTACTGCATCCCGATCACGGCTCCACCAAGCGACTCGCCTCCACCGATGGCGCTGCCGAGTTCGGCCGTCGTCGTGCGTTGGATCGCCCCACCTACGACCGGCCACGTCCCCGGTCCGGTCGGGCTCGCGCTCTCGACGGTGCCTCCGCCCCAGCGGACGAACGCCTCCTCGACCGCCGGGACGTTGCGGGCGACCAGCGGCAGGGCGCCCGCGATCAGCCAGATGACCGCCAGGGCGGCGAACGCAGCGAACAGGCCGTAGAAGACGCGGTCGGCTGGCCTGCGGATGCGCGGGTCCTCGGCACGTCCCAGCATCATCGCCGACAGGAGCACCGCGGCCAGGAGCCCGACATGGTCGACGCTCTGGTTCACGACCAGGGCGCCGACGAACACCACCCCGGCCCACAGCACCGGTCTCGATCGGACCCTCCCGGTCCGGTGGAGCCAGAGAGCTAGCCCACCGACGATGAGCAGCAGAGGCAGGTACACCACGGTCAGGCGCCCGCTGTGACCCGCTGCGTCGATGCCGCCAGGCGGTACGCCATGACCGGGGTCTGACGACCCTTGACCAGCTGAGGCTCGAGCAGTTCGGCGTCGACCGGCTCGGACAACGCCCGGTAGGTCGGCTCGCTCAGGACGGTCTGACCCGCCTCCGCCCACTGCTGCAACCGTTGGGTGAGGTTGACGGTGTCGCCGACCACGGAGTACTCGATCCGCTCCTCCGAGCCCAGCAGTGCCGCCGCGACCTCGCCGGTCGACAGCCCGATCCCGAGCTCGAACGCTTCGAGACCCTCGGCAGCCCAGCGTTCGTTCACACGCTCCTGCGCCTCGTGCATGACCCGGGCGGCCCGCAACGCGAGATCCGCGTGGTCCTCCTGTGCGACCGGCGCCCCGAAGACGGCCATCACGGCGTCCCCGACGAACTGCATCACGGTGCCGTCGTTGCCGAGGATCGCGTGGTTCATCTCGGCGCGGTGCTCGTTGAGCTGACGGGCAAGCAGGCTGGGATCGGTGCGTTCGGCGATGGACGAGTACCCCCGGATGTCGCCCATCAGCACGGTGACCTCGAGCCGCTCGGTCTCGCCGATCCGCCGCCCCTCGAGCCGGAGCTTGTCGGCGATGCCGCCCGGCAGGAGCCGGCTCAGCGACTCGCCCTGCTCCTCACGGTCGACGATCGCCTGCTGGAGGCTCTTGAGGCGGTCGAGGCTGGCGGCGTTGCCGGCGGACAGGCCCTCCGCCAGCTTGACGAACAGCCGTTCGATGTCGTCCGCGATCGCGGTCGGGGTCGTCTCGCGCACGACGGCGATGGCCTTGATGGGCTTGCCCTCGGCCACCATCTGGAGCAGCGCCTCCTCGCTGGGGGTCAGCTCGTTCTCGCTGCGCACCGGGTTGACCAGCGCTTCCACGATCTTCGGGTCGAGCACGGACCCCCCGGTCGCGACCTCACGGATCGCCCGGGCCAGTTGGTCGCCCTCTGCCAGACGGTCCTTCAGGAGGTAGGCGTACCCCGCGGCGCCCTCGGACAGCAGCGAGATCGCGTACTCCGGGTCGTCGTACTGGGACAGCACCACGACCCCGGTCCCCGGGTGGCGCTTGCGCAGCTCCTTCGCGGCGTTGATGCCCTCGCGCTGGAACGTGGGGGGCATGCGGATGTCGGTGACGAGGACCTGGGGCTCGGCGTTGCCGGCCCCTTCGATCAGCTCGTCGTAGTCCGCGGCGACGCCGACCACCTCCAGGTCGTCCTCCAGCGAGAGCAGCGCGCGTACGCCCTCGCGGACGATCAGGTTGTCGTCGGCCAGGAACACGGAGATGCGTTGGTCGGGCATGCGGACATGCTGGAGGACCGGCCGCTCCCGGTCGAGGGGGCGATCACCCGATCTGGTGGTGGTGCCACCCCCCGCGCAGGACACGGGTGAGCACCATCGACCGGCCACTGCCGGAGCGCCAACCTGTCGATACCCACCGAACCGGGAGTCCTGCCATGCGTATCGAGTCCTCCGCCACCACGATCTCGTGGATCCCGTCCGAGTCCATGACCGGACCGTTCAAGCTGGGCATGGACCTGCGGCTCAGCCACTACGACGCCCCACCCCCCGAGATGATCGAGGGCCGCGACCACCTGGAGCGCCTCCGCGACGAGGACGCCTACCGGTACGCGAACCGCCTCGAGGGCTGGATCGAGGTGGAGGACGGCCGGATCGTGGACCACGGGCGGTCGGGCGGGATACTCATGGGCGCCACCACCGTGAACCTGGGCGGCAAGGGCATGACCTTCGCCGCGGTCGCGTTCCCCGACATCCGCCCGGAGCCGGAGGTCGGTGACGGGTGGGTGCGGTTCCAGCAGACCGTCGGGGGTCGCACCGGCGCCCCCATGCCCCGTCCGGTCACGCGTCCACCCTTCGTGCAGTGGGTCGCTCCGACGACCTGGACGACGCTGAGCCTCACCCTCCACGCGGACGGACGGACGGAGCGCGCACTGGTCGGGGCGAGCCCGTTCCCGCGTCACTGGCTCTACGACGACGAGGGCAAGCTCGAGGCCAAGAGCGGCCTGATGGACTTCAAGACGTGGGTGAACGAGCACTTCGGGGACAACAGCCCGTGGGGCGCCGGGGACTCCCCGGCCGTGGTCAGCGCGGTCGAGAGCCAGCTGGAGCGTGAGCTGTCCACCGTCATCATGAGCGGCGGCAAGCCCAAGAAGCGCAAGATCAAAGAGGGCGAGGCGCTGGTCGAGCAGGGAGCGTGGGGGGCCGACCTCTTCCTGCTCCTGGACGGCCAGCTCGCCGTGGAGGTCGACGGGGAGGTCGTGGCCGAGGTGGGGCCGGGGGCGATCCTCGGGGAGCGGGCGATCGTCGAGGGGGGCAAGCGGACCTCGACGCTGCGCGCGGTGACGCCCGTGAAGGTCGCGGTCGCGTCCGCCGAGCAGGTCGACCACGAGGCGCTGGTCGCGCTCGCGGAGGGTCGCAGGCGCGAGGAAGCGGGCTGAGGATCGGGTCCCCCGGTCACGTCGGTCCTCCTGCACCCCTCCGAGACGTGACCCGTTGTAGGGTCGCGGTGGTCCCCGATCGAGGCGAGCGAGAGGCGGCGGTGCGACTCCACATCTGTGGCGCCCGGGGCTCCACGCCGGCTCCGGGACCGGACTTCGTGCGGTACGGGGGTCACACCTCGTGCGTCGCCGTCGCCCACGACGACGCGACGTCCCCGACCCTGCTCGTCGACGCCGGGACCGGCCTGCGTCGCGTCTGGCAACTGCTCGACGGTCGCCCGTTCGACGGCAGCATCCTCCTGGGCCACCTGCACTGGGACCACACGCACGGACTGCCGTTCTTCCGGTCGGGTGACGACCCGGCTGCGCGGGTGGACCTCTACCTGCCCGACCAGGGAGTGGAAGCGGTCGAGCTGCTGGGCCGTCAGATGTCGCCGCCCAGCTTCCCGATCCGCCCCGACCAGCTACGTGGGGACTGGCGTTTCCACACGCTGCCGGAGGGCGAGCACGAGATCGAGGGCTTCCGGGTGCTCGCACGCGAGATCCCGCACAAGGGCGGCCGGACCTTCGGCTACCGGATCAGCGACGGTCGCACCTCGTTCGCCTACCTGTCCGACCACCACCCGTTCCAGCTGGGCCCGGGGCCCGACGGCTGGGGGCCCTACCACGACGTCGCGCTCGAGCTGGCCGGGGGCGCGGACCTGCTGCTGCACGACTCCCAGTACACCGACGAGGAGTTCGCCGAACGGGCCCACTTCGGCCACTCGACGATCGCGTACGCCGTCGGGCTCGCGACCGTCGCGGAGGTCGGCCAGCTGGTCCTGTTCCACCACGACCCACCCCGCACCGACGACGAGCTCGACCGTCTGGTCGCCGACCTGACGGACGCCGCGGTCCCCGTGACCGCCGCGGCCGAGGGCGACGTCCTGGACCTGGCCCCGGCCGCCAGAACCCGTGGCTGACCGCTACGACGCCGTCGTCGTCGGGTCGGGTCCCAACGGGCTGGCCGCAGCCGTGCGTCTGGCCCAGGCCGACCGGTCCGTGCTCGTGGTCGAGGCCGCGGACCGCATCGGCGGTGGCAGCCGCTCGGAGGAGCTCACCCTCCCCGGGTACGTCCACGACGTGTGCTCGGCGATCCACCCGCTCGCGGCGTCGTCGCCGTACCTGCGGACCCTCCCGCTGGAGGACCACGGCCTGCGGTGGGTGCACCCGGAGGTCCCGCTCGCCCACCCGCTCGACGACGGTCCGGCGGTGCTGGTCCACCGGGACGTGCGGGCCACCACCGACGAGCTCGACGAGGGGGATGCCGACGGGTGGAGGCGCACGTTCGGGCCGCTCGTGCGCGGGTTCGACGACCTGATGGACGATCTGATGCGCCCGGTGATCCACCGGCCACGGCACCCGATCCTGCTCGCGCGGTTCGGGCTGCAGGCGATGCTGCCCGCCACCGTGCTCGCGCGCAGTCGCTTCGACGGGCCCCGCGCCCGCGCCGTGTTCGCGGGGTCGGCGGCCCACTCGTTCCTCGACCTGTCCCGACCGGTGACGGCCGCCTACGGGGTCATGATCACGCTCGGGGCGCACACGGTCGGGTGGCCCGCGGCGGAGGGGGGCTCCCAGTCGATCGCGGATGCGCTGGCCTCCTACCTCGGGTCCCTCGGTGGCGAGATCCGCACCGGGACGCTGGTGACCTCGCTCGGCGAGCTGCCTCCGTCGGACCTGGTGATGTTCGACACCGACCCGCAGCAGGTCGTCCGGATCGCGGGTGATCGGCTGTCCGGCCGCGTCCGTCGCCAGCTGGAGGCGTTCCCACGGGGTCCGGGCGTGTTCAAGGTCGACTACGCCCTGTCGGAGCCGGTGCCGTGGAGGGCCGTGGGTGCGGCGCGCGCCGGGACCCTGCACCTGGGCGGCACGCTCGAGGAGATCGCCGCGTCGGAGGCGGCCGTCGGGCGGGGCGAACACCCGCAGCGGCCGTACATGCTCGTCGCGCAACCGACGGTCTTCGACCCCACCCGCGCCCCCGAGGGACGCCACACCCTCTGGACCTACTGCCACGTGCCCAACGGATCGACCTTCGACATGACCGACCGCATGGAGGCCCAGCTCGAACGGTTCGCGCCCGGCTTCCGCGACGTCGTCCTCGAACGCCACGTCATGACCGCGACGGACTACGAGGCGCACAACCCCAACATGGTCGGCGGTGACATCTCCGGCGGCGCCAACAGCCTGTTCCGCTACGTGTTCCGTCCGCGGGTCACCGTGGACCCCTACCGGGTCGGCGAGCGCCTGTACCTGTGCTCGTCGTCGACGCCGCCCGGCGGCGGCGTGCACGGCATGTGCGGTCTCCGGGCCGCCGAATCGGCCCTGCGCCACTCACGATCGTGAAGATCCCACGATCTCGGTGACCTCCAGGACGGGCCCGACCTGGCAGATGGTCATCACGTCGTCCGCGATCTCGCCATGGACCTCTACGGTGTCGCCCTCCTCGGCGACGGTCTCGCCGTCCGGCCCGAGCAGCCGGACCGGGTCGAACACGACCCGGTAGCCGTCCGGCCAGCGGGGTTCGACGCGTCCCTCGGTCTCGGTCTCCAGCCACGCGCAGCCGCCCTCGAGCTGCGCGTCCCCGCCGAGGGTGCCCACGAACGCCGCTCCCGACGAGATCGGTGACGGCGACGCGTCGCCGGTGGGGGAGCGCCCGTCGGCGGTCGGCCCGCTCGTCCCGCCACAGGCGGCGAGCAGCAGGAGCGTGAGCAGCGTCAAACCGACACGACGGATCACGTCAGCGACTCACTTCAGCAGCCGTGACATCCGGCGGTCCTTCAGCACGTTGCCGTCCGTCTGGCAGTCCGGGCAGTAGGTGAGCTCGTACGACTCGTAGGAGACCCGACGCAGTTCGGTCCCGCAGGTCGGGCACGGCTCCCTGTGGCGGTGGTGGACGATCCAGTGGTCCCCGAGCTTCGTGGGGAGCCCACCGGTGCGTTCCCGTTCGGCGTCGAGCCCCTCCGCGAGGACGTCGCGGACGGCGTCCAGCAGCCTGGCCCGCTCGTCCCCGTCGAGGTTCCCCAGGGACGCGAACGGCGACAGACGTGCCCGGTTGAGGATGTCGTCGGTGTACCCCCGACCGATGCCGGCGACGGTCCGCTGGTCCCGGAGCATCGTGTGCAGCCGGCGCTTGTCCTCCCCGGTCGTCACGAACTCCCGGAAGGCGGCGCTGTCCGGTTCCGGACCGAGCTTCTCGAGCGGACCGTCGTCCCCGTCCTCCAGCACCCACCATCCGGCCTTGCGTTCCGTGCCGTACTCCAGGATCAGGACGGACGGGGCGTCCTCGAACCGGAACCGCACCACGCCCGTCCGGGGCCGTGTCGTCTTGGGGGGGTCCTCCACGGTGACGCGTCCGCCCTGGGACAGGTGGACGAGGATGCGGGGTCCCCCGAGCTCGAGGAGGAGGAACTTCCCGCGGCGTCCGACACCGGTCACCTCCGATCCGACCACGTCGTCCGGGGCGGGCTGCACGGTCTTGAGCGCCGAGAACTGCAGCACGTCCGCCGACACCAGGCGGTGGCCCGCCAGGACGGCGTCGAGCCGCTCGGCGACCCCCTGCATCTCGGGAAGTTCGGGCATCGGCCTCCACGCTACCGTGGGCCGCCATGAAGCCGATCCAGACCTTCACCGTCGTCCCCGCCCTGCCTCCGGAGCTCGAGCCTCTGCGCGCGGTGGCGGACAACCTGCGCTGGTCCTGGGACCACGCGTCGGTCGCGCTGTTCCGTCGCGTCGGCGGATCGCTGTGGGAGGAGACCGGCCGCAACCCGGTGGCGCTGCTGTCCGCCGTGGGTCAGGAACGGCTCGAGGAGCTGGCCGAGGACCAGGACTTCCTCGACCACCTCGACCGTGTCCACGCCGACCTGCAGGGGTACCTGGACACCCACGAGACCTGGTTCGCGGACGAGCACGACGCCGACGCCGGAGACGAGATCGCGTACCTCTCCGCCGAGTTCGGGGTCACCGACTGCCTGTCGATCTTCGCCGGGGGGCTCGGGATGCTCGCCGGCGATCACCTGAAGTCCGCCAGCGACCTCGGACTCCCGCTGGTCGGGGTCGGGCTGCTGTACCAGCAGGGCTACTTCGAACAGCGCCTCAACGATGCGGGATGGCAGCAGGAGGTCCCCGCCAGCAACGACTTCCACGGTCTGCCGTTGACGCTCGAGCGTGACGACGCGGGTGAGCCGGTGACCGTCGAGCTCGGGTTCCCCGAAGGGCCGCTGGTCGCCCAGGTCTGGCGGGCGCAGGTCGGTCGCGTCCCGCTGTACCTCCTCGACGCCAACGTCCCCGAGAACACGCCGGAACAGCGCCGCGTCACCCACCACCTGTACGGCGGTGACTCCGAGATGCGGATCCGCCAGGAGATCCTGCTGGGCATCGGCGGGTTCCGCGCTCTCGACGCGCTCGGTCACGGCCCGACCGTCTACCACATGAACGAGGGTCACTCCGCCTTCCTCGGCCTCGAGCTGATCCGTCGGCTCATGGACCATCACAAGGTCAGCTTCGACGAAGCCGCCGAAGCAGCTGCGGCCAAGCTCGTCTTCACCACCCACACGCCGGTCGAGGCGGGCCACGACTACTTCGCGCCCGACCTGTTGGCCCGCTACTTCGAGGTGTACGCCAAGAGCATCGGGCTGGACATCGACTCGTTCCTCGCGCTGGGACGTCAGGACCCCGGCAACGAGGGTGAGTTGTTCTGTATGACCGTCCTCGCCATGAAGCTGGCCGCCCGCGTCAACGGCGTCAGCAGGCTCCACGGCGAGGTCACACGTCAGATGTGGCAGGGGCTGTGGCCCAACGTGCCCCGCCACGAGATCCCCACCGGGCACGTCACGAACGGCGTGCACCTCGCGTCGTGGATCTCGCATGAGATGAGCGAGCTGTACGACCGTCACCTGGACGGTCGTTGGCGTCACGAGCCAGGTGACGACGAGCTGTGGGACCGCCTGCAGGACGTCGACGGCGGCGAACTGTGGCGGCTGCACGAGCAGCGCCGTCACAAGCTGATCGATGTCGTCCGTCGTCGGGTCCGTGTCCAGCTCGAACGCCGCGGCGCCCCGCCGGGGGAGCTCGAGGCGGCCGACACGATCCTCGACCCCCACGCGCTGACGATCGGTTTCGCGCGCCGCTTCGCCACCTACAAGCGAGCGACGCTGTTCGCCCGCGATCCCGACCGGCTCGCCCGGATCCTGAACGATCCCCAGCGCCCCGTGCAGATCATCGTCGCGGGGAAGGCCCACCCCCTCGACGACGCCGGCAAGGACCTGATCCGGCAGATCCACGAGCTGTCACGCGACGAACGCTTCCGGGGCCGCATCCTGTTCGTCGAGGACTACGAGATGTCCCTCGCCCGGTACCTCGTGGCGGGCGCC
>JAHWKO010000074.1 GCA_019347855.1 Actinomycetota bacterium | reverse complement strand
GAGGACCGGCTGGAGGACGACGACCAGGACGGCTTCCGTCCGTTCGCGCAGCTGCTGAGCGCGATCTTCCACCACGAGTACCACTCCCGGCTGGAGGCCCTGAAGGACGCCTACGCGCCCTTCCACCCCGACCCGGACACGCGCGTGGTGCGCACCTACGACGACGGGGACCGGCGCGAGGCCCGCGAGACGCTCACCGACGGGCTCCGGGAGCTCCTCGACGAGGCCAACTTCGAGGAGGTTTCCTTCGAGGAGCTCGAGGCCGCGTTCGAGGAGGACTCGCTGGTCGAGCTGGAGCTGGAGATCGACCGGTCGGAGTTCGACGAGGTGCTGTTCTTCCGACGCGGCGAGACCCAGCGCGAGGAGACGGTCAGCGAGTGGTTCGGGTTGCGGGAGCGGACGGTGACCTTCACCAACTACGAGAAGGTGCTGATCTACGTCAGCTTCAAGGACCCCGAGCACCTGCCCGAGGAGCTGCCTGACGAGCTGCCCTACGAACCGGGCGCGACCACCCTCAAGCTGTTCCAGGACGTGCCCCGTGCCGACCTCGAGATGCTGTTCCCCAACGCCGAACCACGCATGCGCCGTATCGACAAGATCCTGATCGGCGTGCCCGCCGTCTTCAGCGGGATCATCATCGCCTCCACGAAGCTGCTCACAACCCTCGGGCTGATCATCCTGCTGTTCGGCTTCTGGCTGGGGATCCGTGACGAGGCGGTCGAGCTCGACCAGACGACCCTGGTGACGCTGGGTGCCGGGCTGGGCTCGCTGTTCGGCTACATCACGCGGCAGTTCACGAAGTACAGGAGCCGCCAGATGCAGTTCATGCGCGCCCTCACGGAGAACCTGTACTTCCGCAACCTCGACAACGACGAGGGCGTGTTCCACCACCTGTTGGACGCGGCGGAGGAAGAGGAGGTCAAGGAGGCGATGCTCGCCTGGTACTTCCTGCGGGCCGCGGACGAACCGCTGACGGGCGAGGATCTCGACGAGGCCGTCGAGGAGTGGTCCGCGAGCGGTGGGATCACTCGATGGACTTCGAGGTCCGCGACGGCATCGACAAGCTGCGCGTGTTGCAGCTGGTCGAGGACGCCGACGGCGACCGGATGCGGGCGGTGCCCGTGGGCGAGGCGATGCGTCGGCTCGACGCCAGGTGGGACGCGTACTTCGCGTACTCCGACGGTCACCAGCCCGCCAGCGGGTCGCCGACCCGCAACGGTCCCTACGGGTAGGCTCCCACCCGTTCGACTTCGGCATGGGGGACCCTCTTTGGCTCCGTACGAGCAGCAGGACACGCTCGACCTGCGTGACTACCTGGCGGTCTTGCGCCGCCGACGCCGGTTGATCGTCGCGACCGTCGTCATCGTCGTCGCGGCCGCGATCGGCGTCACGATGCTCCAGACGCCCCTGTACCAGTCGACCGTCGAGCTGGTCGTCGAGCCGTTCGACGGACCCACCGACCGGTCCGCGCTGGAACGGGCCCTGTTCGGCAACACCGAGCTGCAGACCCAGCGCAAGCTGGTCAAGTCCGTCCCGGTCGCGGAACGGGTGATCGAGGACCTGGGCCTCGACCGCGCCCCCAAGGAACTGCTCGAGGTGATCGACGTCGACGTCGTCACGGACACGCAGGTGCTCGAGATCACCGCCACCGACGAGGATCCCGAGCTCGCGGCGGCCCTGGCCGGGTCGGTTGCCGACTCCTACCTCGCCGACCGGCGCGACCAGGCGCTGGAGCGCGTGCTCACCGCCGGACAGTCGCTGGAGGACCGCGCGCAATCGATCCGCGACCGGATCGACGAGCTCTCGGAGCAGATCCAGGCTGCCGAAGCGTCGGGCACCGCGGAGGAAGAGGGCGCGCCGACGGCAGCGCCGACGGACGAGGGGGAGCTGGCCACCTTGCGCCAGGAGCGCGACAGCCTGCTGACCCAGCTGGGTCAGGTGACCGCGCAGCTGTCCACGCTCGAGTCACGCGACGCGCTCGTGCGCGGAGGCGGCGAGGTCATCCGCCCTGCCGAGGTTCCGACCTCACCGGCCTCGCCGAAGCCGATCCGCACGGGGATCCTCGCCCTGGTGCTGGGACTGATGCTGGGCGTCGGGCTGGCGTTCCTGCGCGACTTCCTCGACGACGCGATCCACGGCGACGACGACGCGGTCCGGGCCGCCGAGGCGCCCGTTCTCGGGCACATCCCGTTCCGGGAGGAGTCCGACAGGGACAAGCGCCTCGCGACGCTCGTGGACGAGTTCTCGCCCAAGGCCGAGGCCTTCCGCACGCTGCGCTCCAACGTCCGGTTCGTCCTGTACGGGGGGCGCGGCACGTCGCGTGGGGACGCGACGGTCGGACGTTCCCTGGCCGTCACCAGCGCCGTCGCCGCGGAGGGCAAGACCACCACCGCGGCGAACCTGGCCGTCGCCGCGGCGCGCGCCGGCACGAAGGTCCTGCTGATCGATGCGGACCTGCGCCGCCCCGGCGTCGCCAAGGTCCTCGGTCTCGACAACGCCCCCGGGCTGTCGGACCTGTTGGTCGGCGAGGTCGAGCTCCAGGACATCGTGGTCGACATCGGCGTACCGAACCTGCGCGTCATCACCTCCGGCAACGTCCCGCCGAACCCGGCTGAGCTCCTGGCGGGGACAGCGATGCGTGACCTGCACCTCCGGCTCGAGGCGCTCTCCGAGCTCATCGTCTACGACACCGCTCCGATCCTGGCGGTCGCGGACACCTTGGAGGTCGCGCCGATCTCCAGCCAGACGGTGATCGTCGTGGATACGCGCAACGGCAGCCGCCGCAACCTGCGGCACACGGCCGACAAGCTGCGGGGCGTCGGGGCTGAGGTGGCCGGTGTCGTGCTGAACAACGTCACGCCCGGCGACCGCTACTACTACGCCTACGACCAGTACGACTACCCGCCCGAGGAGCAGCCGGCGTCGGCGGGTCCCCCGCCGGGGACGTGGACCGCGTCACGTTCCGACGACCAGTTCGGCAAGTCGAGGGCCACGCGAGGGGTCCCGCGCCCCGAGACGGATCTCGACACCCAGGCTGACCCGACCCGCGCGGATGAGCCCGCAGCATCTGCGCCGGCCTCGGCGCCTCCCGAACCGACCATCCCGCCCGCGGAAGAGCGAGCGGCCCCCTCGGGGGGGCTGCCCATCGATCGCTCAGACGAGGAGGCGCATCGCGCCGAACGGGTACCTGACGAGCCGCCCGTGCGGGACGAACCGACGCTGGACGAGCCAGGGCCGGACGAGCCGCCCGCGCGGGAAGAACCGACACTGGACGAGCCGGTGCCGGACGAGTCGCCCGCGTGGCGGCCACGGGAGCCGCGGTTCGGTCCCTCCGAGGACGGTCCCGCCTCGTCGTCGAACGGCCCCACGACCACGGAACCCCCCAGTCGCAGCGAGCAGCCTGCCCGGGAACAGGACGAGCCGAGCGACGAGGATGACCGCGAGGAACCGCTGTGGACCGGGCGCGGGACAGGATCGCACCTCCGCGATGGCTGACCGTCCTGGTCGGGACGTAGGCGGGATCGTTCCGGCATCGTGAGGTGGCGCTCGGTGCTCGTCGTGCTCGCGCTCGGCCTGCTCGGCGCGTGCGGGACGGGCAGCGGGTCCGTCGAGTGGCGTGATGTGACCGTCGAGGTGCCTGACGGCTGGGCCGTCGCCGAGCGCGACGAGCAGAAGCTGTCGATCGCGAACGTCGACTTCGGACCCGGTCAGGGCGACGAGCTGGAGGCCGCGGTCTTCCTCACGCGCGAACCCGACACCTCGATCGACGACTGGCGGTCGCTGGTCGCCGAGCGGGACGGCGAGGTCGAGACGGACGACGCGATCACCGTCGGAGGCATGCCGGCGAACCGGCTGGTGTTCCGCCACGATGCGAACGGGACTCCCCTGCGCGAGATGGTCGTGGTCGTCCCGTCGCGGGACGTGGTGATGCTGTTCCAGCCGGTCGTGCTACGTGGCAGCCCGGACGGCCCGGACGTCTTCGAGCGCTACCGCGACACCTTCGACGAGGTGCTCACAACGGTACGATTCGCCCCATCCGGCGGCGGCACACCGCCTCCGGAGCTGTCCATCGGCAGCCACGGGTAGGGGGTCGCGGCTGCCCGAAGGGGACGGGGTGACCGAGGAGCGCGACGGGCGGGCCGCCGAGCGGGAGCGCGGCCGCGGGGAGGCCGCTGCCGCACTGCTGCGGCAGGTGTCCCTCGGGCTGTCGACCTACCGTCTGTTCCCTGGGGACATCGCCCAGCCTGCGTACGTCGCGGCCGTCCTACGGGTCCGGGCCGCAGCGGAACGGGCACTGGAGCACGGCCCGCTGTCGGTCGAGGTCCACGGCGAGGGGTTCGTCGGGTTCGAGTCCGCCACCGACGAAGCCCTGAGCAAGCTCGCGTCGGCGCTGTTCGACCGACGTGCGGAGCGCCTCGAGATCCGGGGGATCCCCGACCAGCACGATCTCGCCGCGTTCTACGAGTCGCTGACCTTCCCGCCCGAGGAACTGCTCGGGACCGGGGGACTACCCAGGATGCTACGTCGGCGGGGCGTGGCCACGATCGCCGTGGAGGACGTCGAGCCCGAGGCCACCGAGGAACCGCTACGGACGACCGTGCTCACCGCCGAGCAGCGCGAGATCTGGGAGCGCCTGGACGACCCGGCGGGGTTCGCGACCGACCTGATGATCGGTGGGCTGTCGGGCTCACCTGCGGACCAGGCCGAGTCGGTCTACCGGCGGTTCCGGGCCGTGCTCGCCTCGCTGCCGCCGGAGCTGACCGGGCACCCGGATCTGTACTCGCGCCTGCACAGGATCGTCGGGCACCTGCCGGCGGGGACCCGTCGTGCCTTCGCCGGCTACGTGATCGGCCGGGTCGAGTCCGACGAGCTCGCGCAGGGCTACCTCGGCACGATGACCGATGCGGAGCTGGCCCGGGTCCTGGTCGATCTCGGCGACAAGGGACCGAGCCCCGTGGATGTGGCGCGGCGGCTGAGCGCGGTGGGAGACCGCGCCGACGACCTGGCCGAGCTCACGCTCGCGCTGATGATGGGGCGGGACGACAGCGGAGCGATCGTCCCCGAGTTCGACGCTGCCGTCGAGGGCGCCGGGTCGTCCGGCCGTGCGGTGGTCGAGACGGTCTCCGAGATGCTCGCCCGAGCCGTGCACGTGACCGAGGACAGCGACGTGGCAGAGGTCCGGAACGGGTTCCCGTCGTCGACGGAGGAGCGTCAGACGCTCGGTCTGCGCGCCCTGCGCGACTACCTCACCGTCGAGGACGACCTGGAGCGGGTCGGTGCCGTGCTCGAGTCGTGGGCCGAGGAGGCGCAGACGGCACTCGTGGCTCGGGAAGGCGACCTGGTGGGGCGGCTGCTGCGGACGGTCGAGGAGGCCAGCGGTAGCGACCCGGACCGGGGAGCCCTGTTCGACCGCCGGCGCCGTGACATCGTCGACCGGCGGACGGTCGCGCAGCTGGTGGAGGACACCGACCTCGACCGGTACGACGAGCTGACCGCATTACTGCACCCGTTCGGCGTCGCGGCGCTGGACCCGCTGCTGGACGTGCTGGCCGCCGAGGAGGACGCCGGCGTGCGTGGGCAGCTGGTCGCGGTCGCGTCTGACCTCGCGAGCAGGGACGGCTCGGAGGCCATCGGCCCCGTGGTCGAGCGACTGTCCGACCCCAGGTGGTACGTGGTCCGGAACGCGCTCGTGATCCTCGAGCGGCTCGGTACCTCCGAGGTGTTCCCCCAGGTCGCGACCGCCGCCCAGCACCCCAACCCCCAGGTCCGCAAGGAGTGCGTCCGCGCGCTACCGCCCGTCGGCGGCGAGCGGTCCGTGCCCTACCTGGTGAGGTTGGCGCTGGACCGGGACGCGTCCGTGCGGACGTCGGCGTTGCAGCAGCTCAGCGCCATCGCGACGCAGCGAGCGGCTGAAGGGTTGGCGGAGGTCGCCCGGCGCGGCGTCGACTCAGCCGAGAAGCGCGACGCCCTGGAGCGTCTGGCCAAGCACCCCGCGGACGGGGTGGACGACCTGCTGCGGGAGCTCGCCGGTCGCCGTTCGCAACCGCGTCTGCCGTTCCTCCTGCGGTGGCGGGCGCGGAAGCTCGCGAGGAGCCGGTCATGAGGGCCCCGTTCGTGCAGGTGCCGTCGTGAAGCGCCCCGCGCCGCCGCCACGCGCCCTCGCGTCCGCCCGGGACTGGCTCCGGGCGTTGTCCGCCGCCCGACAGGTCTACACCCTCTACCACGAGGGACACCCCAACCGGCGCGAGACCCTCCGGGTGCTGCTCGATCGGACCCGCGAGCTGCGGTTGTCCGCGGGGACCGACCCCGTGCTGTTCGTGACCCGGCACAGCTTCTACCTCGGCCCGACCCTGCTGGCACGCGAGTCCCTGTCCCTCTTCCGGCTGGTCGAGGCGTTCGAGGAGGTCGGCATCGAGGCCGTCGAGCCGTGGACCGACGTCGCGATCGGCGACCTCGACGGGCTGGTCAAGATGCTCCGGGGCGAGGAGCCGCTGTCCACCGAGCTCCAGGGGCTGGCGGTGAACCGGGTCCGTCCCGAGGTGGACGAGGAGGCCGCGTCCGAGGAGGCATCGGAGCTGCGTCGCAGCTACGCGATCGGCCTGGACTTCCTCCGTGACGCGGCGATGCGGGCGGCGGCGGGGCGGTCGGTCGATCTGACGACGACGCAGAGCGTGGTGGACCGGCTCGTCAACCACATCGAGCGCGACCCGACCCAGGCGCTGCTGCTGACGACCGTGAAGTCCTACGACGAGTACACCTACTACCACATGATGAACGTGTGCCTCCTGACGGTGGCGCTCGGGCACGGGCTGGGGCTGCACCGGGACCAGATCGTGGTGCTGGGGATGGGGGCGATCCTCCACGACATCGGCAAGCTGAACGTCCCGCGGGAGGTGCTCAACCACGTCGGTCCGCTGTCCGAGGAGCAGTGGCGGATCGTGCAGCGCCATCCGGTCGAGGGCGCGGGGCTGATCTTCTCGACGCGGGGCGGGTTGTTCCACCCGGCGGCGCCCGTCGTGCTGGAGCACCACGCGGCGTTCGACCTATCCGGGTACCCGGCGCTGTCGGGGCGGTCGAACCCGTCGCTGCCGGCCCGCCTGGTGTCAGTGGCGGACTGCTTCGACGCGGTGACCTCGAAGCGGTCGTACCGACGCGCGGAGGAACGGCGACAGGCGCTCAACATCCTGATCGCCGGGGCGGGGCGCGGCTTCGACCCGGCGGTGGTCCGGTCGTTCGTGCGGCTGCTCGGGGTGTTCCCCGTCGGCTCGATGGTGCGGCTCACGACCGGCGAGGTCGGGATCGTGGTGCAGGTCGACCACCGGCTCGCCGCGCGGCCGGTGGTGCGGATCGTCCTCGACGGCGGCGGAGATCCGGTCGAGCCCCGGGAGATCGACCTGGCTGCTGCCGGCGAGGAGGTCGCGGTCGCGCGCTCGGTGGACCCGTCGGAGCTGGGGATCGACGTCTCGCAGCTGATCGCGACCGGGTCGGTCGACCAGGCCGTGCTGGAACCGACCGGGCCGGTCGGGCTGGTCCACGAACCGTCGCCAGGGGAGACCCCGCCCCCGGGGTACGTGGACACGCACAACCCGGGTGGGGCGCCGCACGCGCGTGACCTCGACGGCGACATCGACCCGGACGTGGCCCCGCCGTTCGAGGGGTAAGCGCCTCGCCCCTCCGACGGTATAGCTGATACGCTATGCACGTCCGTGGGGGCTGGCCGGGGAGGAGAGGTCATGGATGCGGGGGATCTGCTCCGCCGGCGACGGCTCGCCCATGGGCTGTCCCAGCGCGAACTGGCCGTGCGTGCGGGGACCCGCCAATCGACGATCAGCCGGATCGAGAACGGACGCGAGATCCCGACCGTCGATCGCCTCGACGCTCTGCTGATCGCGATGGGTGAACGCCTCGAGCTACGCCCGTCCCGTTGGACCCGGAACGTGCTCGAGCGGACATCGAGAGGGATCACGCGAGGTCGATGTCGGCACGGCTCGAGGACGGCTTCGCCCTGGCGTCGTTCGCCTCCGAGCTCGCCGGGCGCGCCCGCCGGTGACGGCGTTGGATCCCGGGCGGGTCTTCGCCACGCTGGATCGGCACGACGTCGACTACGTGACGATCGGGGCGTTCGCCGTCATCGCCCACGGCTACGTGCGGGCAACTGAGAACATCGACCTGGTCGCTCGCCAGGACCTCGACAACCTCGTGCGGCTCGCGGCGGCGTTCGACGATCTGAACGCGCGTTGGCGAGGGGTAGATGCGGAGCTGCTGGACATCGATCCCACGGATCCCAAGACCCTGGCGAGAGGGGCGAGCTTCACGCTCGACACGGATGCTGGACCGATCGACTACCTCAACGATGTGCCCGGGGCCGACGACTACGAGCAGCTCCGCGAACGTGCCATCGAGGCGACGGCTGCGGGTGTCGTCGTCCGGGTCGCCGGGCTCGACGATCTGATCCGCATGAAGCGCGCATCCGGGCGCCCGCAGGATCTACGCGACATCGCGAACCTCACCCACGAAGGCGAGATCTGACCGCGCCTCCCGCGGACGGGCCTGATGTCACGACTCGAGCTCGAGCGGGGGGTAGTAGTTCTCGGGGCCGATCTCCCGCACGTCGGACAGCCAATCGCTGTCGTAGACGTCGGTGGGTCCCTGCAGGATCGGTGATCGGAACTGCCAGGCCTGGCGCTTGTAGGTCCAGTTGTCCGGGTCGAGTCGGTGCGCCTCCCGGAACCAGCGGGTGGCGGCGTCCTCCTCGCCCATCCGGTGGAGGTGCTGGCCCAGCTCGAAGCACGCGGCGGCCCGAGCGGTCGCTTCCGACACGGGCCGCGACCGTTCGATGACCTCGTCGGGGCCGAGCACGTAGCGGCTGTCCGCTCCGTGGGCGGCCCAGTCACGGAGCGCCTCCAGGTACGCCTCCGGTTCGTAGCGGATCCGCAGCGTCTCCTCGGCCATCTGCCGGGCGCGATCCGGCAGGTCGTCACGTTCGAGGAGCCGCTCGATCCGCGCGAGCTGGTCGTTCGGGGCGTGGGCCGGCTCTGGAGGACGCACGATCGTGCCGGTCTCGTCGATCCACACCCCGCTCGGCACGTTGACGATCCCCAGCTTCTCGTCCAGCAGGTGTGCCTCGTCGATCAGCGACGGGTGCTGGGGGTCGGCCCGTTCGACGAACGGTCCGGCTGCCTCCGCCCCGCCCGTGTCGAGCGCGACCGTGATCACCTCGATGCCAGCGGGGTGAAGCTCGGCCTCACGCAGCTCCTGCCACACGGGCAGGTCGAAGCGGCACCCTCACCACGACGCCCAGGCGATCAGCAGGACCCGCTGTCCCCGCAGCGTCCGCAGGTCGAAGGGTTCGCCGGTCCGCAGATCGGGGAGGACGATCTCGGGGAGCTCCGCACTGTCCAGCGCCCGGCCGGCGGTGGACGGTCCCAGCGCCCACAGGCCAGCGTCGGGATCGTGCACCAGCGGGGCCCGCAGCCGTTCGGCCAGCACCTCGGCGTCCAGCGTTCCGCCCGCGTGGTCGGGCATCGGGATGCACCGGTCCGCGCGGCACAGCCCCTCGGGCTTGAGCTCCCAGCCCGTCCGGCGCGCCAGCTCGTCGGGATCGACGTACAGGTCGGTCAGGATCACGACACGACCTCCGGGGGGTGGGGATCACGTGGGGGAACACCCTACGCGGAGCCTGCACTCCATCCGTGCGTCCGGACGTGCGCGGCTACCCTTCGGAAGCGATCCGCCGGACGATCGCACATGGGAGGGCAGCGACATGCGCGTAGCCGTGATCGGTGTCGGTCACGTCGGTCTGGTGACCGCTGCGTGCCTCGCCCGCTGGGGTCACGAGGTCATCGGCATGGACGACGATCAAGCCAAGATCGAGTCCCTGAGAACCGGACGCTCGCCGTTCTACGAGCCAGGACTGGACGACCTGATCGCCGAGGGTCGTGACTCCGGGCGACTACGGTTCACGGACGGCGTCCGGGACGCCCTTGACGGCTCGCGGGTCGCGTTCGTCTGCGTCGGCACCCCGTCGCTGCCGGGTGGTGCACCCAACCTGAGCTACGTCGAGGAGGTGGGGCGCCGCGCCGCCGAGCACGCGACCGGCGACCTGCTGCTCGTCGAGAAGTCGACCGTCCCGGCCAACACCGGCGTGCGGTTGAAGCAGGTGATCGAGCGGGAGCAGGCCCGGCATGGCAGCACCGTGTCGATCGACGTCGCGTCCAACCCGGAGTTCCTGCGCGAGGGCAACGCCGTCGAGGACACCCTGCACCCGGACCGCGTCGTCGTGGGCGTCGGCGACGACGGGGCGGGCGAGCTGCTGCGCGAGGTGTACGCCCCGCTGCTCTCCGAGGACGACGTCCCGTTCGTGAAGACCGACCTCGCCACGGCGGAGCTGATCAAGCACGCCTCCAACGCGTTCCTCGCGACGAAGATCAGCTTCATCAACGCCGTCGCCCGGATCTGCGAGCTGGTCGGCGCCGATGTCGAACAGGTCGCCGACGGGATGGGGCTGGACCATCGGATCGGGCGGTCGTTCCTGAACGCTGGGCTGGGCTTCGGCGGTAGTTGTTTCCCGAAGGACGTCGACGCCTTCCACCACCTGTCCCGCAGCGTCGGGTACGACTTCGCGCTGCTGGACGAGGTCCGGCGGATCAACCAGGGGCAGCGTGAGCACGTCCTCGAGCTGCTGCGTTCGGAGCTGTGGCACCTCGAGGGCAAGACCGTCGCGATCCTCGGGGCGGCCTTCAAACCGGGTACCGACGACCTACGTGAGGCGCCCGCGATGTGGCTCGCCGAGCGGCTCCTGGAGGAGCGCGCCCACGTCCGGATGTACGACCCCGTGGCCCTGCCCGCGGTGAAGGAAGCACTACCGGACGTCGACTGCATCGACGAACCGCTCGCCGCCGCGGATGACGCTCACGCACTGGTGATAGCGACCGAGTGGGATGAGATCAGCGCACTCACGCCCACCGAACTCGCCGGTGCGCTCGCCTACCCGATCGTGATCGATGGTCGCAACGTCTACGACCCGCGGGACATGGCGGCCGCCGGTATCCGCTACCACGGCATCGGGAAACCGAAGGTCGAACCGCGGTGAGCGAGATCGATCTCAGCGGCGCGCGCGCGGTCGTCACTGGGGGCGCGGGGTTCCTGGGCTCACACCTCTGTGATCGTCTGTTGCAGGCAGGTGCCGAGGTTGTGGCTATCGACAACCTGATCACGGGGCGAGAGGGCAATCTCGACCACCTCATCGGTCGGGACCGGTTCACCTTCATCAACTACGACGTCACCAACTACCTCCACGTGCCCGGTGAGGTCGACCACATCCTCCACTTCGCCTCCCCCGCGTCCCCGATCGACTACCTCGAGCTCCCGATCCAGACGCTCAAGGTGGGGGCGCTCGGCACGCACAAGGCACTGGGGCTGGCGCGCGCGAAGGGGGCGAGGTTCATGCTGGCGTCGACCAGCGAGGTCTACGGGGATCCCGAGGTGAACCCGCAACCGGAGACGTACTGGGGCAACGTCAACCCGATCGGACCGCGCGGTGTCTACGACGAGGCCAAGCGCTTCGCCGAGGCCATGACCTACGCCTACCACAACTACCACGGCGTCGATGTCCGTGTCGCACGCATCTTCAACTCGATCATGGCCGACGAGCAGGTGCTGTTCGACGACGGCCACCAGCTCCGCCGGGAGAAGGTGGGAGAGCTGGCTTCGCGGATCGGAGCGAACGCGGACGAACACGTCACCCCCGACCGCGTAGGCGTACTCACGCTCGATCAGCGCGCTGATCAGCTCGATGATGCGCCCGATCGTCTCCGAGGCCAGCGGCTCGTGATCGGGACGGCCCAGGCCGAAGGCGTCGGTGTCGGCGACGTAGGCGGCGGTCATGTCGCGCGCCAGGTCGGCGCTGGGCACACCGAGGCTCCGTGCGGCGTCGTAGATCTTGTCGTTGACGTCGGTGACGTTGGCCACGAACGTGACCGCATATCCCTCCCTGCGCAGGAAGCGCACCAGCAGCGCGAAGGCGACGAACGGCCGCGCGTTGCCGACGTGGATGCGCCCGTACACGGTGGGCCCGCACGCGTAGATGCCCACGCGCCGTCCCTCTCGGGGACGCAGCTCGCGCACCCGGCCGGAGGCGGTGTCGTGCAGGCGGACGA
>JAHWKO010000073.1 GCA_019347855.1 Actinomycetota bacterium | reverse complement strand
CTGGACGCCCGTCTCCAGGCCTCCGAGGACCTGTTCGACGCGATGGACCCGGACCGTCTCGCCTGGGCCGTGTCCCGCGAGGTCGACGAGCTCAAGGGGCTGCGGTCGGTCCGTGACCGGGAACGCCGTCAGGAGAAGGCCAACTTCGTGTCGGTACAGCAGGACTTCGACGGGGGAGGGTCGTTCTACGGGCAGATGGACCCGGTCGGGCTGTCCACGGTCGTGGGGGCGTGGGATGCGGCCGCCAACGACCTGGAAGCCGCCGGTGAAGACGTGCCGTCCAAGCCGTCACAGCGACGTGCCGCCGGAGCCGTCGCCGCGGCCGGCGACTACCTCGCCGGGGACACGGCAGGAGGCCGCGAGGCCCGGCCGCTGGTCAACCTCGTGGTCGACGTGGGCGACTGCACGGCCACGGCGGCAGGGCAGGTGCTGCTCGACGTACCCGGGGCCGTACCGACGATCACGAAGACCGCGCTGCGACGGATCCTCGAGACCGATCACGACTGCAGAGCCGTGCTGTTCGACGGCAAGAGACCCCTGGCGGTCTCCACTGTCGTCAACGCCGCACGGCTGCCGGCCAAGACCCAGCTGGCCGTCCGCCTCCGCGATCGGGGCGGACGCATGCCCGGATCACGCACCCCCGCCGGACAGACCCACATCCACCACCTTGACAGAGCCCGGTACGGCCACCATCCCGACCACCTCGTGTCCCTCGGCGCGTTCGGACACCTCAACCTCGTCCACAAGAAGGGCTGGGCGCTGGCCCTGGACCCCGACACCGGGCGGGTCACCGCCCGATGGCGCCACCGCACCTACCGCACCCTGCCCTGGGGCACCCGCCTCAACCGCGCACCACCCGCCGACTGACGAGCCTTAGCCCCCACACCCTCTCCCAGCAGCACGCAGGGACGCGTGCCGTTCACGCACGCCCGCATCCATCGACCGACTCAGTGGTGGCGGCGAGTCTCGAGGCGCCAGCAGTGGTGGTGCCAGTGTCGACGGAGGTCCTCCGCGTGCTCGCGCCACGCGACGACGTGTCCCTCGCCCGCCGGGATCGTGTTCCCGCACCCGGGGCAGACGTAGTCCTTGCGCGCATCGATCGGTTGGACGCGTCGGACCTCGTAGCCCGGGATCTCCGGGATGCGTGGCTGGCTCAGGCCTCGACCCCGGCGACCATCAGGAGGAGCGCGAAGCCGTCGTCGGTCCCGCTCCACAGGTCCTTGAGCACGTCGTACCCGGCCGAGCGGAACAGGTTGCGCACGGCCCACACGACGATGGCGATGTCGTCCATCTGCCCCAGGCCGGGGATGAAGTCCGGGATCACATCGACCGGGCTGAAGACGTACGCCGCAGCCGCGCCGGACTTGACCTTCGCGGGGAACGGCACCCGGTCGTCACGCGACACGTCGTACAGCAGCCGTCCGACGTCGGGCAGGAACCGGATCAGCTGCTTCGCCGCGCTCGAGCGCTGGACATCGCCGCGCCCGTCGGACGGACGCTCACCGGATGACGCTGACGCATCATCCGGCTGCTGCGGGCGGTGCGGGACGGGGTGCTCGTCGGACATCTATCGCCTCGGTCGCGGGACGTCAGTGGTACCTGACATCAGTCGTAGATGTAGAAGCCACGACCGCCCTTCTTACCGAGGAAGTCCGCTTCGACCATGTGCTCGAGCAGCGGCGCGGGGGCGTACGACGGCTCGCGGAACTCCTCGTGCAGCCGCTGGATGATCGCGAGGGTCACATCCAGACCGACGATGTCGATCAGCTCGAACGGGCCCATCGGGTGTCCGCAGCCGAGCTTCATCGCGGTGTCGATCTCCTCGGCGGTCGCGTAGTGCGACTGGAGCATCCGAACGGCGTCGTTCAGGTACGGGAACAGCAGCGCGTTCACGATGAACCCGGCCCGGTCGCTGCACAGGACCCCGACCTTGCCGCACCGGTCGACGAACGCGCGTGAGCGTTCCAGGATCGCATCGTCGGTCCGCACGGTGGGCACGATCTCGACGAGCTTCATGGCCGCCGCCGGGTTGAAGAAGTGCAACCCGATGACGTCCTGGGGGCGCCGGGTCGACATCGCGCACTCGATCACCGGGAGGCTGGAGGTCGTGGTCGCGAGGACCGCGCCCTCCTTGGCGACCGCATCGATGTTCTCGAACACGTCGCGCTTGACCTCGAGCGTCTCGGCCACCGCCTCGATCACGAGGTCGCAGTCGCCGATGTCCTCGTACTCGCCCGTGGGGACGAGCCGCCCGACGATCTCGCCGCGCTCCTCATCGTCCATGCGGCCCTTGTCCACACGCCGCTGGAGGCTCCGGGAGATGCCGTCGATGACCGCCTCGGACTTGTGCTTCCCGCGACCCCGGATCACGACCTCGTAACCGGCCTGGGCGAACACCTGCGCCATCCCGGTGGCCATCGTCCCGGTGCCGACGACGGCGATCCGCGACCAGTCCGCGATCGCATCGGGGTCGGCGGCGTCGCGGGGCGGGCCCTCGGACAGGGTCTGGGACGAGCCTGGTTCCTCGTACTGGTAGAAGCCGCGCCCCGCCTTGCGCCCCGTGAAGCCGGCGGAGGTGAGCTGTCGGAGGAACGGCTGGGGCGCGAACCGGGTCTGCTCGAACTGCCCCCAGATCGCCTCGGTGATGCCGAGCATGGTGTCGATGCCGACCAGGTCGGCCAGCGCGATCGGCCCCATGGGGTGGCCGGCACCGAACCGCATCGCGTTGTCGACGTCCTCCTTGCTGGCGTACCCGGACTCGACCATGTCGATGGCCTGGTTGATGTAGGGGAACAGCAGCTGGTTCGCGATGAAGCCGGCACGATCGCCGACGGTGACCGGGGTCTTGCCGATCCGCTCGGCGAAGGTCTGGGCGTCCTCGACGACCGCCTCGTCCGTCACCACCGTCCGCACCAGCTCGATCAGCTCCATCACGGGCGCCGGGTTGAAGAAGTGGAACCCCAGGACCCGGTTCGGGCGACGGGTCTGGACGGCGATGTCCATCACGGGCAGGGACGACGTGTTGGTCGCGACGATCGCCCGGTCGGGGACGTGCTCGTCGATCCTCGCGAAGACCTCCTGCTTCAGGGCGAGCTTCTCGGGGACCGCTTCGATCACGAGGTCCACGTCGGACAGGTCGGCGTACTTGGTCGAACCGCTGATGCGAGCGAGGATCTCGTCGCGCTCGTCCTCCTCGAGCTTCCCACGGTCCACGCGACGCTGGAGGGATGACTCGATGCGCCGACGCCCCTCGTCGACCGCCTCCTCGTCGACCTCGACGAAGACGACGTCGAACCCGTTGCGAGCGACGATCTCGCTGATGCCGGACCCCATGGTCCCGCACCCGACGATCCCGACCTTGTTGATGTCCGCCACGAGGGCCCCCTCACGATGGTGCTGCTCGGCGCTCCGGGCACGACCCGGCCGGGTCGTGCGTGAGCCCCGAGCCTAGGCGAGGGGCCGCGAGCCGACGTAGTCGAGAACGGCCGGATGCGTCATCCGTCGATCGGGACCGCCGTCCCGGAGACCCTGATCCCGCCCCCACCGGGAGGGACCTCGACCTGGAGGGCGGACGGGCGCCCCATGTCCTCGCCTTGGAGGATCTCGAAGCGTGCCGGCGGGTCGATGTGCCCCCGGGCGCGGAGGTAGGCACCGAAGGCGGCGGCCGCGGCTCCGGTGGCCGGGTCCTCGACGACGCCGCCGACCGGGAACGGATCCCTGGCGTGCCAGCGGGTCGCGGACTCCCGCCACATCAGCGCGACGGTCGTGAGGTCGGCCTGCTCCATGACCTGGAGCAGGCCCTCGTGGTCGTAGTCGAGCCCAGCGAGCGTCTCGCGATCCAGCAGCGACAGGATGAGGTGGCGAGCGCCCGCGTCGCCCACCGCCGGCTCGTACCCGGCATCGAGATCGGACGGTTCGATCCGCAGCGCGGCCAGGGCGCGGGAGAGCAGACCCGGATCGACCGGCTCCACCCTCGGGGAGACCGAGGTGAGGGTCGCGGTCGCGCGGCCGTCCTCGTCGATCGCCGTCTCGACGGTGACCGGTCCCCCCACGGTGTGGAGCACGTACGTGCCGGGACCGGTCTCGCGCCCCAGGACGACGCCGGCCGCGACGGTCGCGTGCCCGCAGAACGGGACCTCCTGACGGGGCGCGAAGTACCGCACGTCCCAGCGCTCCCGGTCGGGTGACCTCGGGACCAGGAACGCGGTCTCGGAGTAGCCGACCGCTGCCGCGATCCGCTGCATGTCCCCGTCGGGCAGCGGCGAGGGCGTCATCACCACCCCTGCGGGGTTGCCGCCGCCGGGGCGCTCGGCGAACGCCGCGAGCCGGTGGATCGTCGGTCGCAGCAGCGCCAGCACGTGATCGACGACGACCGCGGCTGCCTCCGGTGAGGCCCCCGGACGGTCGTGGTCCTCGCGACGGGCGCCAGCCGACCTCACCGCCTCGCGCGCCTCACCGTCCAACCGGTCCGCAGCCCAGGCGGCCGCCGTGGACTTGGCGGCCCATCGACCCGTCACGAGGTGGTGCCACGACCGGCACGCGTTCAGCACCTGGCGGGACGGCTCCTCTCCCGCGCCCCGGTGCCACTCGATCGAGCGCACGAGCGCATCGCGGACGTCCTCCTCGGGGACGGAGCCGATCAGATCCTCCGGCGGCGGGCCCACGATCGCGACCCCGGCGAACCGGAGGATCGCGAGGTCGACGACGAACCAGAACGACGGGTCGTCGCCGGGGAGCCCGACGTGGTCATCCATCTCCGGGCCGCTGTTGACGTTCACCTGGTAGCCGCGCCCCGGCTCGGCGAGGTCGTCGCGGGAGTACACGACGGCTTCGAGCCCGCGTGCCGGCACGCCCTGCGCACGGTCGAGGAGGGCGGACGCGAGCCGGTGCCGATCGTGCTCGTCGAGGTCACGGTCGACCACGATGGCGACGTCGAGGTCGCTCGTGGACTGGACGTCGCCGAGCGCGACGGAGCCACCCGCCCAGAGCGCCACCAGCCGGTCGCCGGCGTGCTCCTGGAGCCACGCCCCGAGCCTGCCCAGGTACTCGGCGAGCGGGTCGGTCACCCGTTGCCGCCGTTGACCAGGAGCAGCCCGAGCGTGAGCTGGATCGCGTTGAAGGTGGCGTGCCCCACGATCGGCACGACGAGGCTCCCGGTCCGGTGGAACGCCCCGGCGAGCCAGAACCCGAAGATCGCGAGGATCGCCATGTAGAAGGGCGCCAGGAGGTGCACGATCCCGAACAGCAGCGCGGACAGGCCCATGGCCGGCCACAGGCCGAGCCTCTCACGCAGGCCCTGGAACAGGACGCCCCGGTAGATCAGCTCCTCGACGACCGGGCCGATGCCGACCCCGGCGACCATGCCCAGCACCGCCGAGAGTCCGCCCTCGAGGCTGCGCTGGACGAGCTCCTGACTCGGCGGCTCGATGGGCCCGACCAGCTCGACCGCGATCACCCCGAGCACGACGACGATCAGGTACCCGACGACCCCGACCCCGATCCCGAGGGGGACGTGCTTCCAGCGGGGACGGACCGGGCCGAGGAGGTGCCAGGTCCACGCCCCACGGCTGCGCAGGTACAGGTAGATCCCCAGCAGCGTCAGTGCCTGGGCGAGGAACAGGAACCAGTAGAGGTTCAGGCCGGACTGCGGGTCGAGCCCGAACGCGAGGAAGGGGATGACCGCGGTGAACTGCGCGAGGATCGACCATCCGGCCAGGACGACGCCGTGCCCCCAGGTGAACGGCACCGCGAACGCGTCTGGCGGATCAGGTGCGTCGTGTCGCCAGTCCTCGGGCCGCTCCGGCCACGGCTCCTCCGACCCCGGATCCCCGGCCGGGACCGCTCGGTCGATGTCGCTCACCTGGTGTCCTGTCGCTGCATGCGACCCCCGACCACGCCCAGCGCTGCGCCCGCCAGGGCAGCCAGGATGAACAGCGTCAGGGGGGTGCCGCCAGGACCGGACCGTACGTCACCTAGCAGGGACACGAGCTCACCTGCAGGGGCGGCTGGCTCCCGGATCGTCACCTGCTGGGGGGTGCCGGTCGCTGATCCGGACTCGTCAACGGCCTCGAGGGTGACCTGGTAGTCGCCGGACGGGAGCTGCGAGCCATCCTGCCCGTCGAGGTCCCAGGTGATGGTGTGCCGTCCGCTCTCGACGATCCCGATCCGTCGGCGCAGGACCTGCCGGGAGTCGTCCGACACGGTCAGGAACAGCTCGGATGGCTTGTTCACGACGGTCTCGAGGTCGATCACCGCGACCGAGTGGGGATCGGCGGCCGAGGCGCTCGTGGGCGCGACCACGAGCGGGGCGCCGTACCCCTCGGGGGCCGTGAGCCCCATCGTGCCGTCGGGGCGGAGCTCGATCCGCCACGTCCCGAGACCGCGTTCCGTGATGACCTGCCCCCCGACCCGGACGGCGAAGGGCTCGTCGGAGCGCACCTCGAAGCTCTGCCCGTCCGTCTCGACCCCGACCCGGACACGATCGGGCAGAGCCGCCGGAGCCGACGGCTGGAGGCCCTGGTAGTACGCGGCCAGGATCTCCGTGTACGGCATCCCCGTCTCGGCCTTGCCCATCGCGCCGTACTGACTCATCCCGACCCCGTGCCCGTAGCCGCGACCGTCGATAACCATGGCCTCGTCGGTGACGGTGAACGACATGCGGCTCGACGGCAGCGTGAGCGGCAGGCGTCGCCCGTCACCCCGGGGCGACGGGTACTGGTCGGGCCACAGCTGCGAGGCCGTGTCCGAGACGAACGCGCGGAACCGGCTCGCGGGGAGGGTGACCTGTCTCCCCTCCTGGCCCGTCACCCGGACCTGGTCGGTGCGTCCGGCGCCACCAGCGACCAGCTCGATCCCGGCGAGCGGGACGGCAGCGGCAAGGCTCTCACCACGGGACAGGATCTCGTTCATGCGGTCCCTGGGGAAGGTCACCTGCCACTCGTGCAGAGGTGACACCGCGTCCTCGGGGTCAGGGACACCCTTGAGGTAGGGGTAGGGGCCCTCGCTGGGGAAGACATCCTCGTTGTCACGGGTGTGGCCGCCCGAGGTGGAGTGGTAGCGGGCGAGGATCGGTTCGCCCCCGTGGGTGAGGACCTCGCCCTGCGTCGCCGACACCGCCTCGACCCAGCGCTCCCCCTGCGGGTCCTCGACCGCTTCACGGCCGTGGAAGACCTGGCATGCGGTCGTCGCGCAGATGTCGTAGCCCTGGTAGTTCTGGTTGTGGATCACGTACCAGGCGTAGGTGCGGGCGGCGACGGCCTGAGCCTTCAGCGCCTCCATCGGCCAGTCGACGGGGACCTCGTCGATCCCCTCGACGTAGTGCGTAATCGACACGTCGTTGACCAGGGTGAGGTCGCCGTCCGATCCCAGCAGCACGTCCAGGGACTCCACGAACCGTCCCTCGTCGGGGACCTCGAGGACCGCGCCGGACGCGGCCTGGAACGTCACGGGCTGCCCGTAGGCGCCGAGATCGACCCGTTCCCCCGTCTGCGCGGCGGCGGACGGCACGGTCGATCCCGCGACGGCCGCGAGGACCGCCACGACGATGAGCGCGTCACGCACCCGGTGCCATTCGCTCGATGTCCGCCCCGACCCCCTGGAGGCGCTCGGCGATCGCGGCGTACCCGCGGTCGATGTGGTGGATGTCGGTGACCGTGGTTCGTCCCTCGGCCACCAGACCGGCGATCAGGCAAGCCGCGCCGGCCCGGACGTCGAGCGCCCTGACCTCGGCACCGCCGAGCGACGCCGGCCCGCGGATCACGGCGTGGTGCCCGTCGATCGTGATGTCAGCGCCGAGCTTCGTGAGCTCGTCGACGAACGCGAACCGGGACTCGAACACGTTCTCGGTGACGATGCTCGTCCCCCGTGCCTGCGACAGCAGGACCATGAGTTGTGGTTGGAGGTCGGTGGGGAAACCCGGGTACGGCAACGTCACGACGTCCACGGCCTCGAGGCCGTCGGACTTCACACGGATCGCATCGTCGAGCTCCTCGATGTGGGCCCCGATCGCCTGGAGCTTCGTCAACGGCAGGGTGAGGTGACCGGGCCGGGCGTGGCGGATCGTCACGTCCCCACCGGTCACCGCGGCGGCGAACGCGAACGTCCCCGCTTCGATGCGGTCGGGGACCGTGTCGTGGGCGACGGATCGCAGCTCGTCAACGCCTTCGATCGTCAGCGTCGGCGTCCCCACCCCGTGGATCTGCGCGCCCATCGAGATCAGCATCCCGCACAGGTCCTGGATCTCGGGCTCCCGCGCCGCGTTCTCGATGACCGTCTGGCCGTCGGCGAGCACGGCCGCCAGCAGCAGGTTCTCGGTCGCGCCCACGCTCGGGAAGTCCAGCGTTATCACCGCGCCGTGGAGGTTGTCGGCTCGTACCTCGACCTCGTCGCCGTCCTCGATGACGTCGGCGCCCATGTCGGACAGGCCACGCAGGTGCATGTCGATCTTCCGCGCCCCGATCTTGTCACCGCCTGGCAGCGCGATCCGAGCCCGTCCCAGCCGACCGATGAGGGGGCCGAGGACGACGACGGACGCGCGGATCTGGGTCACGTACTCGCGGGGAGCCTCCCAGGACGGCTCGTCGACCCGGATCGAGACCTCGACCGAACGCTCGTCCTCGTCGCGGATGTCGACCTCGGCCCCGAGGCCGGTCAGGACCTCCCCCATGATCGGCACGTCCGCGATCGCGGGGACGTTCTCGATCACCGTCTCGCCCGACGCCAGCAGGGACGCCGCCATCAGCTTCAGGGCCGAGTTCTTGGCCCCGTTGACGGTGATCTCCCCTCGCAGGGGGTTGCCGCCGCGGACGACGAGGACGTCGTCGACATCATCGATGCGGAGAGGAGAGGACACGCTCCGGAGGGTATCCGTGACATGCGTGCGTCCAGGAGGGTCACCCGACCGGGCGACCGGGGCCCGTCCCGACGGACGACCACCCGGTCGAGTGGCAGAACGGGTCAGAACGGGTCAGACGGAGCCGGCGGGCATGCCCCCGCCCTCGGCGACGGTGATCCGAACCTCGGCCCGACGCAGAGCCTTCTTGGCCTCGTCGTCCAGCTCCTCGCGGCGACTGCCGTCGTGCTCACGCTTCTGCTGACGGGCTTGCTCGAGGTCGATCTCGCTGGCGTGTTCGGCCAGGTCGGCGAGCAGCACGAGCCGGTTGTCCCGGAAGAAGAGGAACCCCTCGTGGACCGCGTACACCTCCCAGCTGCCGTCCGGCAGCTTCAGGCGGCACGGGGCGATCTCGAGCCCGAGCAGGCACGGCTGGTGGCCAGGCAGGATCCCGATCTCGCCCGCGACCGAGCGTGCGTACACCTCGGACACCTCGCCCGAGAACAGCTCACGCTCGGCCGAGACGATCTGCGCTTCCATCGTCGCCATGTTGTGTGTCCTACCGCTTCGCTGCCTCTAGGACGGCTAGGAGCTCAACTCCTCGGCCTTCGTCTTCACCTCGTCCATGCCACCGACGTAGTTGAACGCCTGTTCCGGGTACTCGTCGAGCTCACCCTCGACCAGGGCCTTGAACGAGGTGATCGTCTCCTCGAGCGGCACGTAGATGCCCTTCATGCCGGTGAACTGCTCGGCGACGAAGAACGGCTGGCTGAAGAACTGCTCGATCTTCCGGGCGCGCTGGACGGTGACCTTGTCCTCCTCGGACAGCTCGTCGATCCCGAGGATCGCGATGATGTCCTGCAGGTCGCGGTAGCGCTGCAGGATCTCCTGCACCTGCGTGGCGACGTCGTAGTGCTCGTCGCCGACGACCTGCGGGTCCAACGCGCGGCTGTTCGAGTCCAGCGGATCGACCGCCGGGTAGATGCCGCGCTCGGAGATCTCCCGGGACAGCACCGTCTGGGCGTCGAGGTGGGCGAAGGTCGTGTGGGGCGCCGGGTCGGTGATGTCGTCCGCCGGGACGTACACGGCCTGCAGCGAGGTGATCGACCGACCCTTGGTCGAGGTGATCCGCTCCTGCAGGTTGCCCATCTCGTTCGCCAGGGTCGGCTGGTAGCCCACCGCGGACGGCATCCGTCCGAGCAGGGTCGAGACCTCCTGGCCGGCCTGGACGAACCGGAAGATGTTGTCGATGAACAGCAGCACATCCTGGTGTGCCTCGTCGCGGAAGTACTCGGCCATCGTGAGCGCCGACAGCGCGACGCGCAGCCGGACGCCCGGGGGCTCGTCCATCTGCCCGTAGACGAGTGCGGTCTTCTGGAGGACGCCGGCCTCCTGCATCTCGAGCCAGAGGTCGTTGCCCTCGCGGGTGCGCTCGCCGACACCGGCGAACACCGACACGCCACCGTGCTGCTCGGCGACGCGGTTGATCATCTCCTGGATGATGACGGTCTTGCCGACGCCGGCACCACCGAACATGCCGACCTTCCCGCCCTCGACGTAGGGCTCCATCAGGTCGATGACCTTGATGCCGGTCTCGAAGATCTGCTTGCGGGGCTCGAGGTCCTCGAACGGCGGCGAGTCGCGGTGGATCGGCCAGTGGTCGGCGGCCTCGATCTCCTCGTCGGTGTCGAGCAGCTCCCCGAGGACGTTGTAGACGTGCCCGAGGACGCCCGAGCCGACCGGCACCTTGATGGGCGCGCCGGTGTTGATCACCTCGGTGCCCCGCACGACACCGTCGGTGGGCTGCATGACGATCGCCCGGACCTGGTGGTCTCCGAGGTGCTGGGCGACCTCCGCGGTCAGCTTGGTCTTCTGGCCCTCGGCCTCCTCACGCTCGAACTCGAGCGCGTGGTAGATGTCGGGCAGATCCGACCCTGGGGGGAACCCCACGTCCACGACGGGGCCGATGACCCGCGTGATGCGACCCGGTTCCTTGGCCATGTTGGTTCCTCGTTCTCGTCTGCTGGTCGGTTCGGTCAGCTCTCGGACAGCGCCTCGGCGCCACCGACGATCTCGGAGATCTCCTGCGTGATCTGCTGCTGGCGGGCCTGGTTCAGGTCCCGCTTGAGGTCGTCCGCGAGCTCCTCGGCGTTCTCGGTGGCGGACTGCATCGCCCGCTGCCGCATCGCGTGCTCGGACGCGGCGGACTCGAGCATGGCCGCGTAGACCACGGCCTCGACGAAGTTCGGGACCAGGCGCTCGAGGAGCTCCTCGGGGCCGGGCTCGTACATGATCTCGGCGGGAAGCTCGGCGCCCTCCCCCTCGATGAACTCCTCGGGGTCGACCGGGAGGATCTCCATCTCGGTGGGCTGCTGGACCATCTGGGACTGGAAGTCGGTGAAGACGACCCACACGCGGTCGATCCGCTCCTCGCGGTAGTCCTCCATGAGCCGCTCGGCGATGTCGAGGGCGTCCTCGACCTCGGGGCGCTCGGAGTACCCGCTCCACGTGACCGCGGGGTCGTACCCCTGGAACCGGAAGTAGCTGATCGCCTTCTTGCCGGATAGGTACAGCTTCACGCTGTGGCCCTGGTCCCGTTCGTGGCGGATCAGACGCTCGACCCGGCGGAACACGTTGGAGTTGTAGGCGCCCGCCAGCCCACGGTCCGCCGAGATCGCGAGGATCCCGACGGTCTCGATCGTGTCGTGCGGGGAGATCAGTGGGTGGTCCTGCACCTCGTTGGAGGCCGCGAGCCCCCGGATGATGTCGTGGATCATGCGGGCGTACGGCAGGGCCTCCTGCATCCGGCGGATCGCCTTCTGGATCCGGGATGCCGCGATCATCTCCATCGCACGCGTGATCTGCTGCGTGCTCTGGACGGACTTGATCCGCCGACGGAGCTGTCGGAGCTGTCCGCTACTGGCCACGGTTGGTCGTTCCCTGTCGTCGGTGCATTGTCGCGTCGGGGTCAGGCGCCCGGACGGTCCTCCTCGCCCATGGCGCGCGTCTCGTCGGCCTCGGCGTCGAGGTTGCGGGTGGTGTCGGCCTCGTCGGCCTCGTCGGCCTCGTCGGCCTCGTCGGCCTCGTCGGCCTCGTCGACCTCGTCGGCCTCGTCGACCTCCGGGGTCGCCGTTGCGGCCTCGCCCGGGCCCTCCGGTCCCTCGTCGTCGTCGGTGGGTTCGTCGATCTGCTGGTCCTCGGCCGCGTCCATGACCTCCCAGCCGAGGTTCTCGACCTCGTGCTCGGACTCCGGTGCGGCGGAGGGCTCGAACTGGTCGCGGAAGGTAGCCACCGCCTGCTTGAGGTCGTCCTCGACCTCGTCGAGCTTCTCGGTACGCAGCCGCTCCAGCAGGCCGTCGTGCCGGGAGCGCATGAACT
>JAHWKO010000072.1 GCA_019347855.1 Actinomycetota bacterium | reverse complement strand
CGGGACCCGCTTCACGGTCACTGTGAGCTCGGGGTCGGTCTCCGGGGCGCTCGACATCGAGTAGCAGCGGAGGTGCTCGTCGTCGCCGACGTGCACGCGGAAGGTGCAGAACTGGCCCGGCCGGTACCCGAACAGATCGCGGACGTCATCCGGCACGCCGAGCACGAAGGAGCAGGTGTCGGCCGTCTCCTGCACCACCTCGCGCACGGTGAGCGGGTGGTAGCCGTGCCGGCGGCGGACCTCGTCGTGGTCAGCCACAGCGGGCTCGTGATCGTGCCTGGAGATGGCGCATATCGTCATCATCATACCTGAGATCGACGTTCTGTCCCACGGCAAGTATGATTCTCAGCACGCCGAGTGTTCGAGGAGGACCGATGAGCGAGATGTGGCGAAAGACGCTGGTCTACCTGGGGCTGGTCGAAGAACCCGAGGAGCACGATGAGCACCAGGTTCGGTCCCTCGATGAGGAACCGCCGCGAGCGCCGGAGGGTGCGCCTCGCCGGACCCCGGGCGGGTCGCCGGAACCAGCGGGCAACGTCCGGCACCTGCGGACCCCCGAGGACCGGCAGACCCATGTGCGCCTGGCCAACCGCGAGGCGACCCGTGTCACGATCGTGCGGGCCGTGTCGTTCGAAGACGCCAGGGAGATCGGGGAGCGCTACCGGACCGGCAACGCGGTGCTGCTGGACCTCGGCGACGTCGACAACCGCACCGCTCGGCGACTCCTGGACTTCCTCGGCGGGACGATCTTCGCGCTCCGGGGTCGCATCGTCCCGGCGGGCGAACGCGCGTTCCTGCTGCTGCACGAGGGCGGGGACCTCTCCCGCGAAGAACGTCGACGGCTCCAGGACATCGGCTACCCGCTCGGCGGGTCGGCCCCCCAGGCGCCTCGTGCCTGATCGACCTGACCGCCACCCGGGGAGCCTGACGTGTTCTTCTGCATCCTCGATCTGCTGCTGCAGGTCCTCCTGATCGTGCTGTTGGTCCACGTCGTCTTCTCGTGGATCCCCCGACCGCCGGATCCGATCCTCCCGCTCGTCCGTGGCATCGACCGGCTGCTCGCTCCGATCCTCGAGCCGATCCGGCGCGTTCTGCCCCCACTGCAGATGGGGGGCATGGGGCTCGATCTCTCGGTGCTCGTGGTGTTCTTCGCGATCTACATCCTGATGTTCCTGATCCCCTGCTGATGGGAGTCCCGTGGCCCTCACGCCCGACGACATCGTCAACTACCCGCTGAAGCAGTCCCTCCGGGGGTACTCGATCTCGCAGGTCGACGAGCTGCTGGATCAGGTCGCGGACGAGCTCGAGCGGATGCGTGCCGAACTCGAGGACCGGGACCGGCGCCTGGCTCGGGCCGAGCACAGGGCTGACGAGCTGGAGGAGACCGAGGCGACCCTGCGGCGCACGCTGGTGACCGCCCAGCGCGCCGCCGAGGACACGATCGAGGAGGCCAGGCAGCGCGCCGAGGAGCTCATCGAGGACGCCCGCCGCGAGGCGGCGCAGGCACACGAGGAGGCGCTGCGGGAGGCGCGCCGGCGCGAGGAGGCGCTGCGCCGGCGCTACGAGCGCCTGCGCGGGAAGGTCGCCGAGCTGGAGGAGTACGAGTCGACGTTCCGGGACGACCTGCGCTCGATGCTGCAACAGCAGCTCGAGCAGTTGAGGTCCACGGACCCGCGCCCCGCCGGCGACGTCCCGGCGACGGACGTGGTCGGCGCTCCTGGCGACGCGTCGGCGCAGCCTGCCGGGACGGGAGCCGGGGACCGCGCATCGGCGACCTCTCCGGCCGAGCCGTCCCCTGGGGTGCCCGCCCAGGACGCGATGGGCTCGCCGACCACCGGATCAGGTCCGGCGTCGGAGCCGGAGCCGGACGTGCGCCCAGGTGACGACCGCGACGCGTCAGCCCCATCGGGTCAGGTCCCGGCCGAGGGGCAGATCTTCGATCGTCCGGGTCCGTCGGGGACCCGATGACCTGCGGGTTACGCGAGCCCCGAGCCGTCTCGGTAGAGTGCCCCCCGCGGCACGGGGCACTCGGGCCGCGCACGCATCCACGAGGGGTGGTACCAGGGTGATCGTCCTCAGTTTCCTGCTCGTCGTCATCGCGGCGGTGACGCTGCTGGTGGGCCTCTTCCAGGACACGTTGACCTGGATCTGGGCATCGATTGCCTCGTGCGTCCTGGCGATGATCGCGCTCGGGGTCGGCGTGCTCCAGCGTCGGTCCGGCCGTGGCGAACCCGGCGAGGAACCCGCCTCGTCCTACGGCCCGGGCGCGATCAGCAACCTGATCCCCGGCGATGAGGACGAGGAGACCGCCGAGGAGGAGCAGCCCGCACCTGGCGAGGTCACCGTCGTCCCGAAGCGCACCGTCTCCGACGCCAAGGGAGAGATGAGCCGCGCCGAGGTCGAGGAGGCCGCCGACCAGGCCGTGGCCGAGGCCGAGGCGAAGACCGCAGCCGCGCGCGAGGCCGCCGAGACGGAGGCCACCGAGAAGCCGTCGAAGAAGGCCGCGAGCAAGAAGACCGCGAAGAAGGCCTCCAAGAAGAAGGCCTCCAAGAAGAAGACCGCGAGCAAGAAGACCGCGAAGAAGGCCTCCAAGAAGAAGGCCGCCAAGAAGGCGACGTCCGAGACCAAGGGCAAGGCGGCCCGCGAGAGGCTCGACGAGATCAAGGGCCTCGGACCGGCGAAGCAGAAGGCGCTGCTGGCCGAGTTCGGGTCGCTCGAGGGGATCCGCGACGCGGATCTCGAGGACCTCCGCAACGTCAAGGGGATCGGCGAGACCACGGCCGCCGCCATCAAGGATCAGCTGGCGTAGCCGATCGGGCCGCCCGCTCGAGCGGGTGGTCCCGGTACCCGCGACGCGCCCAGTACCAGAGGTAGAGGGGCGCCAACAGCGGTCCGAGACGTTCATGCTGGCGGACGTGCACCGCCTCGTGCACGAGCGTGCGTTCCGAGAGGGATGACACGTTGGCGACCACGACGTAGCCGATCGTGTTCGCGATCCAGCCCGAGGCACGTTGCACCTCGGCGACCGGTCCGCGCGCGTCCTCGACCACCCAGACGCCGAACCGATCATCCCAACGACGACGACCATCCGCGATCGCTGCCACCCCGAACCCGAGCACCGTCGCTGGCGCTGCCCACACGGCGACGAGGATGCGGCCGAAACGCCGCGCCAGGCGGGACGGTCGCCAGCCGGACAGGCGCTCCTCGATCGTCAGGAGACCAGGTCCAGGGAGATCCACGCGCGGACGCCCTCGTCCAGCTGCACCTCGGTGGCGTCGTCGGTGCGTTCGTGGGTCAGCTCGGTCGCCAGGACCTCATGCGTCAGGTCGTCCCACCACGGGGCGAAGGAGTCGTGCTGGGTGGACGGCTCGATCGCGACCGCGAGTTCGATCCGGTCGTCGAGGGCGAGCTCACGCTCCTTGCGCAGGTCGTTGACCGCGCGCATCAGCTCGCGGACCTGCCCCTCGGTCCGCAGCTCGTCGTCGATCTCCACGTCGAGCGCGAACGAGGTCGAGCCCTCCCCGGTGAGCACCCAGCCGGTCTTCGGGGTCTCCACGATCTCGACCATGTCCCGGGTGATGGCGCGGCTCGTCCCGTCGACGTCGAGGGACGCGTCGCCGTCGTGCAGCTCGGCGACGATCCGCTCGACCTCGTCCGGACCCAGTCCCCGGAGGGCGTCGGCGACCGTGGGCGCGTGCTGTTGGAACGCCGGACCGAGCGCCCGGAAGTTGGGCTTCAGGCTCCGTTCGGCGAGCTCGGTCGTCGCGTCCGTAAGCCGGACCTCCTTGACGTTGAGCTCGTCGGCGACCTCCTCGAGGAGGGACCGCAGCCCCTCCCGCTCGGACGCCGGGACCGTGATCAGCGCCTGGGGGAGCGGCTGGCGGACCTTGACGCCGGACTCGTTACGGGCCTGCCGTCCGAGCTCGACGGCGCGACGCACGGTGGCCATGGCGTCGCGCAGCTCCTCGTCCCGCAGGGACCCGTCGGGGGTCGGGAAGTCGGTGAGGTGCACGGACGGGAGGGCGCTGTCGTCCTGCGAGCGGACGAGGTCCTCCCAGAGCTGGTCCGACACGAACGGGACGAACGGCGCCAGGAGCTGGGCGGCCGTCGTCAGACACGTGTGGAGCGTCGCGTAGGCCGCGGCCTTGTCCGCCGGGTCCTCGCTCGCGGCCTTCCAGAAACGCCGGCGTGACCGCCGGACGTACCAGTTCGAGAGGTCGTCGACGAAGTCCTCGAGGGCCCGCCCCGCAGCCGTGACGTCGTAGCGCTCGAGCGCCGCATCGACGTCCTCGACCAGCCGGGTGAGCTCGGCCAGGACCCACCGGTCCATGACGTGCCGGTCGGCGACCGCCGGGATCGCGTCGTCCAGCGAGAACCCGTCGATGTTCGCGTAGGTAGTGAAGAAGTAGTGCGTGTTCCACAGCGTGAGCAGGAACTGGCGGACGATCTCGTCGAGGAGGTGCGGGCCCACGCGCCGGTTCAACCACGGGTTGCCCTCGGTCAGCATCAGCCAGCGCAGCGCGTCCGCTCCGGACCGGTCGAGCAGTTCCCACGGGTCCAGGACGTTGCCGATCGACTTGCTCATCTTGCGTCCGCCCTCGTCCACGATGTGGCCGAGGCACAGGCACGTCCGGTACGAGGACTCGCCGAACAGCAGGGTCGACTCGGCAAGTAGGGTGTAGAACCAGCCCCGGGTCTGGTCGATCCCCTCGCAGATGAAGTCCGCGGGGAAGCGCTCGGAGAACTCGTCCTTCCCGCGGTGCGGGTACCCGAACTGGGCGAACGGCATCGCTCCGGAGTCGAACCAGGCGTCCGCGACCTCGGGTACGCGGGTCGCCTCGTCGTCGCAGCCGTCCTCGGGACAGACGAAGGCGATCTCGTCGACGTACGGGCGGTGCGGGTCCAGGTCGGACAGGTCCCTCCCGGCGTGACCGCCCAGCTCGCTGAGGGAGCCGACGACGGTCAGGTGGCCCTGCGGGCAGCGCCAGAACGGCAGCGGCGTCCCCCAGTAGCGGTCCCGCGACAGCGCCCAGTCGACGTTGTTCTCCAGCCAGTTGCCGAAGCGCCCCCCGCGGATGTGCTCGGGGTACCAATCGATCTTCGCGTTCGCGGCCAGCAGCTCGTCGCGTCGGGCCGTGGTCGCGATGTACCACGACAGCTTCGCGTAGTAGATGAGCGGCGTGTCGCACCGCCAGCAGAACGGGTAGGTGTGCTCGTACGTGGTGCGCTTCGTCAGGACCCCGACGTCCTCCAGCGCGTCCATGATCGCCGGGTCGGCGTCCTTGACGAAGGTGCCCGCCCACGGGCCGGTGGCGAAGCGTCCGTCCAGGTCGACCGGGTTCACGACCGGCAGGCCCTCGCGGCGCCCGATCGCCATGTCGTCGGCGCCGAACGCCGGGGCCATGTGCACGAGCCCCGAGCCCTCGGTCGTCGTGACGACGTCGGCGGCGACCACGTAGCGGTGGTCCCCATCGACCGCGACGATCGTGAAGGGCGCCTCGTAGTGCAGGCCGATCAGGTCGCCCGTCTCGACGTCCTCGAGGATCTCGGCGTCCTGGCCCAGGGCGGCCTCGACGCGGGCACGAGCGACGACCACCTCGTGGCCGTCGGCCCCACGAGCCAGCACGTAGTCGACCCCCGGACCGACCGCGACGGCGACGTTGCCGGGCAGGGTCCACGGGGTCGTCGTCCAGACGAGCAAGCTCACGCCCCGCTCGGAGAACGGACCATCGAGGATCGGGAAGCGGACGTAGACGCTGGGGTCCTCGATCGTCTGGTAGCCCTGGGCGACCTCGGCGTCGGACAGGGCCGTCCCGCAGCGGGCGCAGTACGGCGCCACGCGGTGATCCTCGAAGATCAGCCCCTCCTCCCAGAGACGCTGCATCGCCCACCACACGGACTCGACGTACGAGGTGTCCATCGTCCAGTACGCGTCGGGCATGTCGACCCAGAACCCGATGCGCTCGGTGACGTCCTCGAACTCCCCGACGTACCGGGTGACCGACTCCCGGCAGCGGCGGTTGAACTCCTCGATGCCGAACTCCTCGATCTCGGCCTTCGAGTTGAGCCCGAGCTCCTTCTCGACCTCGAGCTCGACGGGCAGCCCGTGGCAGTCCCAGCCGGCCTTCCGTGGGACCCGGTAGCCCTTCATCGTCCGGTACCGGGGGAAGATGTCCTTGAAGACGCGCGCTTCGACGTGGTGCGTTCCCGGCCGGCCGTTGGCGGTCGGCGGCCCCTCGTAGAAGGAGTAGACCGGACCGTCCGCGCGCAGCCGGAGGCTCTCGTGGAAGACGTCGCGCTCCTGCCACCGCTCCAGGACCTCGCGGTCGATGTCCGGGAACGACGGGTGGTTGGTGACCTCCGGCCAGCTCATGTAGCCCCTCGTCGTGGTGTCGGGACGGCTCGACACCCGAGCGTAGTCCCGCTCGCTGGGCGTCCGGTCGTCGCACGGCCGCGGGGCTCGACCTGCCCCTCGCCCCGGCCATCGGACCGTCACGGACGCCAGGATCGCCCTCCCGTTCCGAGCTGCAGGGAACTAGACTGGACGGACCAGCCCGGCGACGGGCACGCACGAGCGGGGGAGCACGACATGAACGATGAGCCGAACCACGTCCGACTCGAGGGCCACCGGCAGGTCCACCGCGAGCTGACCGCCCACCACCTCGAGCTGATCGGTCGTCAGCTGCGCGGGAACGCGCGGCTCTTCGATGACTCCGAGGCGTACCTGGCGGGGGTCGAGGACTGTCTGGCGGCGATCGAGCGCACGCTCGGTCTCGGTCGCCGGCGGATCGACCTCCGGGACACTCAGGACGTGTCGCCGCGGATGATCTAGAGCCGCAGGCGTCTGGTACCGTCCCGGCGCTCGACACGTCAGGGCCCCGGAGGTCGGGATCGGCATGGCGACAGCGAAGGTCCCCAGCAAGGCCACCGTGTCGAAGCTGCGTCGACAGCTGGAGACGGAGCGCGCGGAGCTGCTCGCACAGACGGCGGCTCTCGATGCGGTCACGGTCGTGGGGATGTGGCGCGACTCCGGCTTCGACGACGACCAGGCAGACGTGGGATCGGCGACCTCGGAACGTGAACGCGCCCAATCGCTGGCCGGCAACGCCCGGGCGATACTCGCACAGATCGACGACGCGCTTGGACGGATGGATGACGGCACCTACGGCACGTGCCAGCGCTGCGGACGGCCGATCGATGCCGCCCGGCTCGAAGCCCTCCCGTACGCCACCCTCTGCCTCGAGGACAAGCAGCTCGATGAGCGCACCGCCTGACGCGTGAGAGCGATCGACCTCCTCTTCCGTGCCGTGCGGCGGGTCTCCCGGGCTGAACCGCTGGCCCTCGGCCTGTACATCGCGGCGCTGGGGTGGCTCCTCGACCAGGCGGCCAAGGCCGCGGCCGTTCGCGTGCTGGGAGCCGGAGAGGTCGTCGCGGCGTCGTGGCCGGTCTACCTCCAACTGACCTTCAACGAGGGCGCCGCGTTCGGCCTGCCCGTGCCGTGGTGGGTGTTCCCGATCGTGACCGTGATCGTGGTGGTCCTCGTGGTGCGGCACCTGCCGCAGGCGACTTCGCTGGCCGAGCCGTTCGCGTACGGGCTCCTGCTCGCGGGCGCGCTCGGGAACATCACCGATCGGTTGCTGCGACCGCACCCGCGTGGCATCGGCCGGGGCGAGGTGGTCGATTTCATCGCCTCGGACGTCTGGCCGACCTTCAACATCGCGGACGTGTGCATATCGGTCGGGTTCGTCCTTTTGGTGGTCGCCGCGTACCTCCACGAGCGCCGCGCCGGGTCCGATCCGAGCGGGGCGCGCAGCGACAGCAGTGCGGGCGGAGGCGTGGGCCTCGACGGAGCGGCCCACGGCGACGCGTGACCGCGGCGTACACGGCCGGCCCCGGTCACGAGGGGGAGCGGCTGGACGTCTGCCTGGCCGAGTGGCTGGGGGAGTCGCGGAGCCAGGCGTCCGGGCGTATCGACCGGGGCGAGGTCCGGATCGGTGGGGAGGTCGCGTCGAAGTCCGACCGTTTGTCGGTCGGGGACCGCGTCGAGGTCGCGGCACCCCCCGAACCGGAGGGGGGCGCCGCGGGGGTCGCCCCGCCGCCCGTCCGGTGGGAGGACGAGCACCTGATGGTCGTGTCCAAGCCCGCAGGGATGGTCGTGCACCCGGGGGTCGGCAACCCCGCGGGGACCATGGTTCAGGCCCTCGCCGAGGCCGGGTACCCCCTCGCCCCTACCGGTGGCGAGAGTCGGCCCGGGATCGTCCACCGACTGGACAAGGACACGTCCGGCTTGCTGGTCGTGGCGAAGACCGACGAGGCCCACGTCGCGCTGGTGCGGGCGCTGAAGCGCCGGGACGTCGACCGGACCTACGTCGCGCTGGTCGAGGGACGGCTGCCGGCGCCGACGGGACGCATCGAGGTCCCGATCGGACGCGATCCGGCTGACCGGAAGCGGTTCGCCGCCGTCGCGGACGGCCGTCCCTCGGTGACCCACTGGGAGGTCGATGCCGTGGGCGAGGTGGACACCGGCTCGGACGTCGTCACCATCACACGGATCCGCTGCCGGCTGGAGACCGGCCGGACCCACCAGATCCGCGTGCACCTCTCGTACGCCGGGAACCCGGTGGTTGGGGACCGCACCTACGGGGCGCGCCGGGACCTCCCTCAGGTCCTCGGGGTCGACCGCTTCTGCCTCCACGCTGCGAGGTTGGCGTTCGAGCACCCGGTGACGAGGCGGTGGGTCGAGGTCGAGGAACCGGTGCCGCCTGACATCGCCGGGGTGATGGCCCGTGCGGACCGCCCGATCGGGCCCTGATCCGACGCGCCGCTTGTACCCTTCGTCGCCCGATCCACGGGGGTTCCCACCACGATGGCAGCGAGCCGCGAGCAGAGCGGCGAGAGCGGCGTCTCCGATGACCGTTCCGCGCTCCGGAGGTTGGACGATGCCGTCGTCCCCGCTCTGCAACGGAGGGCCCGGGCGATCGCATCGTTCCTGGCCTCGCCGTTGCGGGGGCTCCGCCGCTGGGAGGAGCGCTTCGCGCACGGACGGCCGGAGCGGTTCCTCTGGCGCAACCGCCAGGCGCTCGTCCTCGTCGTCGCGCTGATCGCGTTCGCTGGCTCGTACGTCCACCTGCAGCGCTACCCGGACCTGGCTGCCGAGGCCGACGGCCCGCGACCCGGGTCCGTCCCGGGGCCTGCCGCAGGTCCCGCCGGCCGGGAGCTCCCCGGGGAGTCTGTGGTCGTCGGCCCCGCCGAGGGGACGGTGCTCGCGGACTACGTGCAGGAGCGGCAGGACGTGCTCGCGGAGGCTGCCGACGGGCAGCGTCTCGCGGTCGTGTCGTTCGGGGAGTACGTGGCCCCGGACCGCGCGGCCGAGCTGATCCCGGACGGGCTCGAGCCGGTGTCCGTCCAGCTGCGCGTTCCGGACGACCAGATGGAGCCGTTCACCGTCGAGGTCGAGGACGGCATCGCCAGCGCGGCGGGAGAGGCGATCGAGGGGGAGCGGCAGCGGATCGCGGACGAGGAGGCCGAGTTCGAGGAGCTCCTGGGTTCCGGCACGGTCGAGGACGAGGACTTCCTCGAGGAGTTCCGTCAGCAGCTCGAGCGCTTGAAGGCGGTGCGCAACCTCCTGGACAGCGGAGCTGGGACGGTGTTCGCGGTGGTGGTCCGGGGATCGGTCGACGATCTGCGCCAGGTCGCTGACGAGGATGCGGTCCGCCTCGTCGACCTCGCCCCCATGGGTGTCGACCCGGGGTCGTCGACCTTCTACGGTCTGCTCCCGGACGACGATGAGCGTGCGACGTACGGGGCGTTCGCGTGACGGTCCGATGCCACCTGGGATCCGGGACCGAGAGCAGAGCCAGGATCCCATGCCCGATCCCGGTGATCTCTCGACCAGCCGGGCCCGCGTTGGTAGGCTCGCTACGCACCTGAACTACACGACGGTAACTTCCCCGCCGTCCACCGGTCTCGGACCGACAGCGACCACACGGAGTCGGGGCAGTTGCTCACATGACGGATCGATTCGCCCACCTCCACGTCCACACCGAGTACTCGATGCTGGACGGTGCATCCAGGGTCGACGACCTCGTCCAGGCGGTCGCCGCGGACGATCAGCCGGCCGTCGCGATCACGGACCACGGGGTGCTCTTCGGCGCGGTCGACTTCACGAGGGCCGCCGATCGCGCGGGCGTGAAGCCGATCCTCGGGATCGAGCTGTACCAGGCGCCCGGATCGCGGTTCGAGAAGGGGGTGCGCAGCCGCGGCGACGAGCCGTACTTCCACCTCACCGCGATGGCCGCGACCGACGAGGGCTACCGCAACCTCATGCAGCTCTCGACCCGGTCGTACCTCGAGGGGTACTGGTACAAGCCGCGCGTCGACAAGGAGCTGCTCGACGAGCACAGCGAGGGGATCGTCGCGTTCTCCGGATGCCTGGCGTCCGAGGTCAACCAGGCCCTGCTACGCGGGGACGAGGCCGGGGCGAAGCGGTCCCTGGGGGAGTTCGCCGAGATCTTCGGGCGCGACCGGTTCTTCGTCGAGCTCATGGACCACGACATCGACGAGCAGAAGCAGGTGCTGCCGCAGCTCGTCCGACTCGCGGACGATCTCGATCTGCGGACGGTCGCGACCAACGACTCCCACTACACGAAGCCCGACGACTGGGAGACGCACGACGCCTTGCTGTGCGTGCAGACCGGGGCGCAGCTACAGGACGAGGACCGCTTCCGCTTCAAGGGCCGTGAGTTCTACCTCCGGTCGTCGCAAGTGATGCGGGAGCTGTTCCGCGAGCACCCCGAGGCCTGCGATGCCACGCTCGATGTCGCCGAGATGTGCGACGTCCGCATCGAGTTCGGACGCGACCTCCTGCCCGCCTTCCCCACCCCTGAGGGCATGTCCGAGGCAGCGTTCCTCCGCAAGAAGGTCCTCGAGGGCGCGCGCGAACGCTACGGATCGCCGCTGCCGACCGAGGTCGAGGAGCGGCTCGACCACGAGCTCACCATCATCGAGCAGATGGGCTTCCCGGCGTACTTCCTCATCGTGGCCGACCTGTGCGAGTACGCGCGCTCCCAGGGGATCCGCGTCGGGCCGGCTCGAGGCTCGGCTGGCGGCTCGGCGGTGGCCTACTGCACGGGCATCACCCAGGTCGACCCTCTGGCTCACGGGCTGATCTTCGAGCGGTTCCTGAACCCGGAACGGGTGTCGATGCCGGACATCGACATGGACTTCGACGAACGTCGACGTGGCGAGATGATCCGGTACGCGGCCGAGCGGTACGGGCAGGACCACGTCGCCCAGATCGTCACGTTCGCGACGATCAAGGCGAAGTCCGCGATGCGTGACGCAGCCCGGGTGCACGGGTACCCGTACGCGCTGGGAGACCGGCTGGCCAAGGCGATGCCGGCTGCGATCCTGGGACGCGAGGCCACGATCGAGGAGGCGTTCCAGAAGTCACACGAGCTGCGGGACGCCTACGAGACCGACCCCGATGCGCGGAAGGTGCTCGACACCGCCAAGGGGCTGGAGGGCCTGCGTCGCCAGCACGGCATCCACGCCGCCGCGGTGGTCATCGGGGCGGAGCCGTTGAGCGACATCGTGCCGCTGATGCGCACCGAGGCCGACGGCGAGCTCGTCACGCAGTACGAGATGCACGGGGTCGAGGACATCGGCCTCCTCAAGATGGACTTCCTCGGCCTGCGCAACCTGACGGTGATGACGGACGCCGAACGGCACATCCGCAACAACCGCGGCATCGAGGTGGACACGGGTGATCTGCCCCTCGATGACCCGGGTACCTACGAGATGCTGCGCGAGGGCTCGACGTTGGGCGTGTTCCAGCTCGAGTCGCCGGGGATGCAGGCCCTGGTGCGGCTCATGGAGCCCGACTCCTTCGGGGACATCGTCGCGCTGAACGCGCTCTACCGCCCCGGTCCCCTCGGCGAGGGCATGCACGTCGAGTACTGCGAGCGCAAGCACGGACGCAGCGACGTCGAGTACATGCACCCGGACCTCGAACCGATCCTGAAGGACACGTACGGGATCATCGTGTTCCAGGAGCAGGTCCTGCAGATGGCCGTGGACATCGCCGGCTACACGATGGGTCAGGCCGACCTTCTACGGAAGGCGATGGGCAAGAAGATCCAGTCGCTCATGGACGCCGAGCGTGAGAAGTTCGTCGAGGGTGCGGTCGCCAACGGCTACGAGCGTCGGTTCGCCGAGGACCTTTTC
>JAHWKO010000071.1 GCA_019347855.1 Actinomycetota bacterium | reverse complement strand
TGGTCGTTCATGGCATCGCGCAGCCGTACCGCTACGGACATCGAGCTTCCCTTCCGTTCCGACGACGCCGGCATTGTCGCACGCGCGTGCGGGGCTGGGGGACATCAGTTCGGTGCAACGCCCAGCTCACGGTCGCCCCGGTGGACGACGCGCGTTCCGAAGTCCTCGCTGACGCGGTCGAGCGTCGTACGCAGCCAGGCACAGTCGTCCGCGGTCGCGCGCTCGAGCCGCATCTTGCGGACCTGCATCGCCACGATCCGTAGGTCGGTCAGCGCCCCGCTGTCTCCGTCGACGTCGGCGAGGTACAGCGGCCGCAGGTCGTCGCGGTACTCGTCGTGCCCCGTGATGCCCTCGTAGTCGTTGATGAGGTCCCCGCAGCCGTACAGGATCAGCCGGTCGCGGTACACCTCGATCGGCCGGGGATGGTGCGAGGAGTGGCCGTGCACCACGTCCACCCCGCCGTCGATCAGCGCGTGCGCGAAGCGGGTCTGTTCCTCCGGGACGGCGTAGCCCCAGTTCGACCCCCAGTGCAGGGAGACGACGATCACATCACCTGGCCGTTCGTGCCGCCGAACGCGTTCGGTGAGCTCGGCGGCCGCTTCCGGCGAGGGTTCGGCGAGGAAGTCCAGACCGGACCGGTCGTCGGTCGCTGCCCACGATCCCGGCACGCCGCTCGAGGGGAGTCCCAACGCGAAGACCAGCACGCTGCCTCCGTCCTCCAGCACCACCTCGGCCGGGCGTTGTGCCTCCGCGAGGTCGCGCCCCACACCCGCGGTCCTCAGCTCGGCCTCGGACAGGACATCGAGCGTCTCCTCCAGACCCGAACGTCCGAGGTCCAACGCGTGGTTGTTGGCCAGCACGCAGACGTCCGGGTCCGCGGCCTCGAGGCACGGCAGGTTGCCCGGGTTCATGCGGTAGTGGATGCCCTTGCCTCGGGCGAAGTCGTCGCTGCGGGTGACGGCGTTCTCGAGGTTGATGATCCGGACGTCGGGCGCCGCCTCGTCGAGCACGGACATCGCCTCACCCCACGGCCAGGTGAAGTCCACAGGGTCCGGGATCGGTCCGTTGGCCCGTTCGGCGAGCTCTACGTAGCCGGTCGCGTCGCGGATGTAGGACTCGTGCAGGGTGGGATCGCCCGGGTGCGGCAGGATCTGGTCGACCCCGCGCCCGAGCATCACGTCACCGCACAGGAACAGCCTCACAACGCGGGGCGTGCGCGCGGACCAGACCGGTCGCGCTGCCGTCCTCGGCTGCTACCTCCAGCTCCTGGGAGCACCGGTAGCCGGCGGCGGCCACGCCACACCGACGTCGCCACGGCGAGGGCCAGCACCCCCAGCAGGGACCCTGCCGACCCGAACGGCGGACCCGTGGCCGGCAGCGAAGGGGTGTCGTGCGGCGCCGGCGCCGGCGGGTCGGTCGTGCCGTCGCCCGGCGGTGCGAGCAACGGCAGGGTCAGCTCGAGCCCTTCGACCTGCGCGACCGCGGGGATGTTGCTGGCCTGGTAGTACGGGAAGTCGTTGGCGACGACCTCGACGTTGATGCGGACGCTCAGCGGGACGTGGGGCCCCGAGGGCGCCTCGGCCTGGGCCGCGGGCTGGGCCGACGCCGGGACCGGGGCGAGGGTGAGGGCGGCCGCGGTCGCCGCCCACCCCAGCCGGAGGCCCCACGATCCCGCCATCGTCCCTATCAGGCCGCTCGTTCGGTGCATGGAGTCTACGCCCGAGGTTGTCCACACCGGCGTGGACGACCTGGTTGACATGTCACCCGGGGGTGCTACTATCCGAACGTACGTTCGGGTAGAGCGTCCCGCTGGGAGAGCGGGCCGAGGGGAAGATCCGCATGACCGAGAGCAGCGCGCGGTTGCGTGCCGGCAGGCCCAGACGACGGCTGGAGCTGGTCGCCGAAGCACCAACGTTGCCGTACGACGCGCCGCCGGACGGCGCTCGCACCGGGGCGGGTTCCGGTTCCGAGGATCCTGGTTCCCAGGGTTCCGGGGCCCACGGTGGTGCGGCAGTGGCCGTGCTCGATGGGACCGGCGAGCTGGGGGACCTCCTCGAGCAGGCGCACGAGCTCACCGACCGGCTGCGTGCGATCGCGCCCGAGCGCATCCACCCCGAGGGGCTTGCTGATGCCCTGTCCGGTCTGCGTCGGGTGCGCAACCGGATCGAAGCCGTGGAGACGTCGTGGCTGTCGCAGGTGCGGCGGCGCAAGGTCCACCGCGACGACGGGGCGTCGTCGGCGGCGAAGTGGGCGGCCGACCAGCTCGGCGGGTCGCAACGGGACGCGACCAACCAGCTACGCACCGCCGACCAGATCGCCGAGCTGCCCGAGACCGCCGGCGCGTTCGCCGACGGCGACATCACGCGTGAGTCCGCATCCGCTATCGGGCGGGTCCTGCGCGACGCCCGTCTGCGCAAGATGGAGGACGCCGAACGGCGGCTGCTCGAAGCGGCACGTGAGGGCGGGCCCGACCAGGTCCGCCGCACCGCCCGCGCCCTGAAGGCTGCCGCGGACGCCGAGACGGTCGAGGACGACGCTCGACACAAGCGCGCACAGCGGTACGCCCACGTGTGGGTCCGTCAGGACGGCATGGTCAAGCTCGACGCGTTGCTCGACCAGGACAACGGCGAGGCCTTCTACACCGCCTATCAGGCCCTGTTCAACGCGTCCTTCAAGGACGACCGCGAGCGGCGCGGCGAGACGTCACCGGACGGGGGCACCTCGGCGGAGGAGCGCACAGGACGGCAGCGTGGGGCGGACATCCTCGGGGAGATGGCGCGACGGCTGCTCGCCGTCGGGGACATCCCCGACGCGGCCGGTCGGCCCGCCACCGTCCTGGTCACGATCCCCGAGACCTCCCTACGCGGACGTCTGGACGACGGGGCGCCCGCGATGCGTTTCACGGGACCGATCCCGATCTCGACCGCCCGACGCAAGGCCTGTGACGCGGGGATCGTCCCGGTGGTCCTCAACGGGCGTTCGGTCCCCGTCGACATCGGTCGTGCCACCCGACAGCCCACGGCGGCACAACGCCGGTGCCTGCTGATCCGTGACGGCGCCCGGTGTCGGATGTGCGGTCGAGGAGACCGCCTCCTGATCCCGCACCACTGCGTTCACTGGGCCGACGGCGGTCCGACCGATCTCGACAACCTCGTCCTGGTCTGCTGGGCCTGTCACCAGCTCGTCCACGAAGGCAAGTGGGCCGCGAGATGGCATCCCGACAACACCGTGACCTTCACCCACCCCGACGGGCGACGCCTGGTCCGCCCACCGCCCACCTGACCTGCGGGTCTGCCCACCCACCCCGCTCCGACCATCTCCCTCCAGGCACGCGCCGTCCTTCCGCCCGCCCGGGACGGGTCGAGGCATGCCTGGTGTCAGTCAGGACCTCGGGGCGTACATGATGACCGCCATGCCGATCAGGCAGATGGCGGCGCCGATCAGATCCCAACGGTCCGGGCGGAACCCCTCGAAGGCGACGCCCCACAGCAGCGACCCGACGATGAAGATTCCGCCGTACGCGGCGAAGATCCGACCGAAGTTGGCCTCCGGCTGGAACGTCGCGACCACGCCGTACGTCGTGAGCGCGAGGCCACCCAGGGCGATCCACGGCCAACCGCGTCCACCCCGGATGCCCTGCCACACGAGGTAGGCGCCGCCGATCTCCGCGACGGCCGCGACGGCGAACAGGGCGAGCGAACGTGCGACGAGCATGGCTCAGGCCGCCAGTCCGTCTCCGAGCAGCTCGCGTTGGACCGCGATCGCCCGGTCGAGGTGTCCGTAGGGGACGCAGTACTCGATCTCGATGTTCATCGGTTCTCCTCTATCCGCAGATGCGATCGGGTGCGTCGTGAGCGGTCTGGTCGCAACCCTCCAGGTGGGCGCAGTCGCACTCGAGCGCAGCCAGCACCAGACGCCTGGCGCCCTGGAGTTCCTGGATGCGCCGGTCGAGCTCGGTCAGCTTGTCCTCGGCGAGCGGGCGCCAGTCGCCCCGCCCGTCGAGCAGTTGCTTGATCTCGGCGAGGGTGAAGCCGGCCCGCTGGCACAGCTCGACGATCCGCAACCGCCGCAGGACCTGCGGGTCGTACCGGCGCTGTCCGGAGATGCGGGTGGTGGGCTCGACCAGGCCACTTTCGTCGTAGTAGCGCAGGGCCGAGGTGGCGAGGCCCGCCTCGTCAGCGACCTGCCCGATCGTCAGCAGCTCAGCCACGGGGACCCTCGCGGAACGTGCGCTCGGCCTCATCCACCAACCGCTGGGCAGTCTCGTCCGGTGGGGCGGTGATCTCCAGGGTGACCGTGTCCTCGTTCTCGGTCACGGTGAAGTCGAAGAAGCCGCAGCACCGGCTCTCGTGCTCCACGAACGTGTCGACCAGCTCACGGCTGCCGTCGACGGTCACCCGCACCCCGTCGGCGGTGCGCTGCGTGTGCAACACCCGCTCCGCCAGGGCCCGGTCGTCATCGAGGCGTTCCGTTGCATCGCGATCCGTGAGCATGCACCTGTACATCTCGCGCCTCCCTCCATCAGTATGGAGGTACCAGCATGGAGGTTGAAGTGCACTTGAAGTCAAACTCCAGGAGGTCGGATATGGAGCTCCAGGTCCATCCCACGGCGTTGGCCGTGTGCCGTCTCGACGCGTCCGCCCCGGTCCCCGCATGGGTCACCGACACGGCGGATCCAATGATCTCGGTCACGCGGACACCTGACGAGCTGTCGATCGTGGTCCCGGAGGCGGCCGTCCCAGGCTCGGTGCGAGCCGAGAGCGGCTGGCGCGCCCTGTCGGTCAAGGGGCCGCTCGACCTCTCCATGACGGGTGTGCTGGCGAGCCTCTCGGTCCCGCTGGCGGACGCCGGGATCCCCATCTTCGTCGTATCCACCTACGACACGGACTGGTTGCTGGTGAAGGAGGACGACCTGGACGGCGCGATCGAGACGCTCCTGGATGCCGACCTCGAGGTGACGGGCCTCTGAGGCCGCGCGGTCGCGGCGCCGGATGTCGAATACGGTCCGCGCCATCCGTGGACACGGTGAGGGCCGGCATGCGAGCCGGTTCCCAACCGAGAGGAGCGCGCCGTGACCCAGTACATGCTGTCCGTCTGGTACCCCGCCGATGCGGACCAGCCGGCACCGGACGACCTCGAGTGGATCATCGGCGACGTCGAGTCGGTCCACCGTCAGCTCCAGGACGAGGGTTCCTGGGTCTTCGGTGGCGGGCTGCACGACCCCAGCACCGCGACGGTCGTGACGGCACGGGGCGGCCGCGCGGTGACCATGGACGGTCCGTTCGTGGAGACCAAGGAGGTGCTCGGCGGGTTCAGCGTGATCGAGGTCGAGGACCTCGACGCGGCCCTGCGCTGGGCCGAGCGGATGTCGGAGGCGACGACCTGCCCGATCGAGGTCCGACCCTTCCAGTGATGCGGTCGGATCTCGTGAGCGCTGTCGAGATCCGCGATCGCCGTTCGTAGTAGATGTGAGGGGCCGGCACGGTGCCCGCCCCACGACAAGGAGACCCGATCATGGCCCAGTACCTACTGTCCGTTCACTACGTCGAGGACCAGGAGGCGCCCGACGACGAGACCGTGCAACAGATGTACGCGGACGTCGAAGCCCTGAACGAGGAGATGCAGGCGGCGGGCGCGTGGGTGTTCGCCGGTGGCCTCGAGGAGCCGCACGAGGCCACGGTCGTGCGTGAGCAGAACGGCGAGATCCTGACCACCGACGGGCCGTTCCCCGAGGCGAAGGAACACCTCGGCGGCTTCTGGGTCCTCGACGTCCCCGACCGGGAGAAGGCGATGGAGTGGGCGCGTCGGGCCACGGTGGCCTGCCAGGGCCCGGTGGAGGTCCGACCGTTCCAGCCGGAGCCCGAGGACGGGTGACGCACCCGAACGAGGCCACCATCACGCGCGTGTTCCGCGAGGAGTACGGGCGCGTGGTGGCCACGCTGGTCGGCGCCTTCCGCGACATCGATCTGGCCGAGGATGCGGTGCAGGAGGCGTTCGCGGTCGCGAGCCGCGTCTGGCCGGAGCGTGGGATGCCGCCCAACCCCGGCGGGTGGATAACCACGACGGCGCGGCGTCGGGCGATCGACCGGCTGCGACGCGAGTCGATGCGGGATGAACGGCAGGTGGAGGCCGCCCGTCTCGATCCCCACAGGCGAGGCGATGGGGGTGAGGTCACGGTGCACGAAGAGGGGCCCGTGCGCGACGAGCGGTTGCGGCTCATGTTCACCTGCTGCCACCCGGCCCTCGCCGTCCCCGCGCAGGTCGCACTCACCTTGCGGCTGCTCGGCGGCCTGACGACCCCGGAGATCGCCCGTGCCTTCGTCGTCCCGGAGCCGACGCTCGCGCAGCGGATCGTGCGGGCGAAACGCAAGATCCGCGACGCCAACATCCCCTACCGCGTGCCGGAGGACGCCGAGCTGCCCGACCGGCTGCGCGGCGTGCTGGCCGTCGTCTACCTCGTCTTCAACGAAGGGCACACGGCGACCGAGGGTGACGAGCTCACCCGCGTCGACCTGGTGCACGAGGCGATCCGCCTGGGACGGTTGCTCGCCGACCTGATGCCCGACGAGCCCGAGGTGATCGGGTTGCTCGCCCTGATGCTGCTGACTGCCGCTCGGCAGCCGGCCCGCACGGCTGCGGACGGTTCGTTGGTGCTGCTCGCGGACCAGGATCGGACGCGCTGGGACGCCGACGCGATCGCCGAGGGACAGGCGCTGGTCCGTGAGTGCCTACGTCGCAACCGTCCGGGGCCCTACCAGATCCAGGCGGCTATCAACGCGGTGCACGGCGACGCCCCGACCGCTGCGGAGACCGATTGGCACCAGATCGTGGCACTGTACGACCAGCTCCTGGCCATGGTCCCGACGCCGGTCGTGGCGCTGAACCGTGCCGTGGCCGTCGCCGAGATCGACGGCCCCGCGGCGGCCCTCGAGGTCGTCGAGGGCCTGGACCTGGTCGACTACCACCCGTACCACGTCACCCGTGCGGATCTGCTGCGACGGATGGGGCGGATCGACGAGGCCGCCGATGCCTACGTCATGGCTGCGACGCTCACGGACAACCGTGCGGAGCGCCGGTTCCTCGAGGACCGCCGCTCCGCACTGTCGCCCGGGTTCACCGATCCCAGGGGATGACCACCCGGTCGATGACGTGGACGATGCCGCCTTCGACCTCGATGTCGGTCTCGATGACGGTCGCCCCGCCGTAGGTGATGTGCTCGCCCTCGACCGTCACCGGGGTCAGCGTCCCGGCCCCGGGGTTCTGGTAGCTCTTGTTGGTCAGGTCCTCAGCGCGGATACCGCCCTGTCCCTCTGCCAGCATGTGGGTGTGCAGGAACCACCCGAGTCGCGGTCCTTCGGTGATCTCGGCCATGGTCGTCTGGTCCAGCTGTGCGAACGCCTCGTCGGTGGGCACGAACATCGTCCGGTCGAAGCCGCGGGAGCTCAGGAAGTCGAGGATCGCTCCCTCCTCCTCGAGCAGTCCCAGGAACGTGTCGAACCGTCCGTCGGTGTCGAGCAGGTGCATGACGGTGCCCTCCTCGTAGACCGACGACGGCGGTGCGACGGTGTCAGGCACGGCGGCAGGTCGCGTCGCGACGAAGGTGCCAACCGCCGCGGCGATCACCACGACCGCTGCAGCGGCGGCGGCGATCCAGGTGCGTCTCGGGGGTGTGAGCTGACGTGTTGGTGCGGTCGTGGTCTGCATCGCGGTTCCCTTCCCTCTGTCCGGTGCTGGTTCTTGTTCCTCGAGCCGTGCGATCCGCGTCGTGACGCGTTGGCGCAGCGGGTCGAAGCTGCGTTCGGCCTGCGGCAGACGAGCTGCCGGGTCCGCTTGGCGGAGCAGGGCGAGCACGTGCTGTTCGTCAGCCATGGCTGTCCCTCCCCCGTGAGCGTTTGAAGTGCGAGCGGCGCACCCGTTCGTACTCGCGCGCGAGTCGCTTGCGTGCCCGGTGCAGCCGTACGTCCAACGCGTTGCGGGTCACGTCGAACAGTTCCGCGACCTCGGTCGACGACAGACCCTCCCAGGTCGTGAGGCGGATCAGCTCCTGATCGTCCTCGGACAGCCGGGCCAGTGCGCGGAGCACGTCGCGGTGTTCCTCACCCAGGACGGCCAGATCGTCGGGCCCCGAAGGTTCCGCGCTGCCCCGTGATCGCAGCTTCGCGGCCACCCGGTCCTGGCGTGATTCGGTCCGCCGCTGGTTCGCGATCACCCGACGGGCGACCCCGAACAGCCAGAACAGGCGACCCTCCCCGTGGGGGAGGTCACCGAACCGGCGCCAGGCCACCACGTACGTGTCGGCGGCCGCATCCAGCGCATCCGGCCAGCGGGAGGTACGCCGCACGCAGTAGGCCAGGACCTTGCGGTGGGTGTCCTCGTACAGCGCATCGAAGGCTGCACGCTCGTCAGCGGCGATCACCGACACGCCCCACCCTTCGACATCTCCCAGGCCTCTACCCAGGAGATGTCCAGACCGACGCGCTTCTTACACGTCGATCCCTACAACCTCAAGGGGTGGTCACCGCGGTGGCCTGCGGTCCCTTGCGTCCCTGCGCGACCGTGAAACGGACCCGCTGACCGTCGTCGAGGGTCTTGAACCCGGAGGCCTGGATCTCGGAGAAGTGCACGAAGAGGTCCTCGCCGCCGGTGTCCGGCACGATGAAGCCGTAGCCCTTGTGGGCGTTGAACCACTTGACCGTGCCGTCTCCGCCGCCGCCGTTGCCGTTGCTCGCGGTCGGCTCGTCACGCTCGGGCGCGATAGAAGGCTTGGGCGCCCTAGAGGGACGGCTCGAACCGCCGTTGGCGGCATAGCGGGTGGCGAGCGCGTCGAGGTCGACGGGCATCACGCCGGTCTTCATCCCGAGGCTGCGCTGGATGCTGTCCGCGTCCGCACGCTTGTCCGAGACGACGAGGCTGATCACGGTGCCGTCGGCCCCCGCCCGACCGGTGCGGCCGGAGCGGTGGACGTAGTCCTTGTCGGTCGCGGGCAGGTCGTAGTGCACGACCGTGCCGACCGCGTCCACGTGGATGCCCCGCGCGGCGACGTCGGTGGCGACCAGCGCCGCGACGCTGCCGTCCGCGAAGCTCGCGAGCGCGCGTTCCCGCTGCCGCTGCGAGCGGTTGCCGTGGATCGCCGCGGTCGTGATCCCGTCGGAGGCGAGGCGCTTGGCCAGACGGTCGGCACCGCGCTTCGTACGCGTGAAGACGATCGCCGGTGCGGCGGCGCGGACGATGTCGCCGGTCACCTGACGGCGGTCGTGGTGGTCGACCGACCAGAAGAGGTGGTCGACGTCGCCGACCTCCTCGGCGGTCGCCTCGACCTCGTGGCGGACGGGGTCGTTCTGGTAGTGGCGCACGAGCACGTCCACATCGCCGTCGAGCGTGGCCGAGAACAGCAGGGTCTGGCGGTTCGGGGAGGTGTCGTCCAGGAGACGCCGGACCTCGGGCAGGAAGCCCATGTCGGCCATCCGGTCGGCCTCGTCGATCACGACGATGTCGACGTCACCCAGGTCCACGTGCCGACGTCGGATCAGGTCCGCGAGTCGGCCCGGCGTGGCCACCGCGACGTCGACACCACGGTTCAGCTGCCGGATGTCGTGCTTGATGTTGGTCCCGCCGTAGAAGGTGGCGACACGACGGTCGCGTGTGGCGACCAGGGGCTCGATCGCGTCCTGGATCTGGCCGGCGAGCTCGCGCGTGGGGGTCAGGACCAGCGCGCGGGGACGTCGTGGTCCGGCGCGCCCGACGCGAGCTGCGAGCGGGATCGCGAACGCCAACGTCTTGCCGGAGCCGGTCGGGGCGCGACCACAGAGGTCACGTCCCTCGAGCGCCGGCGGGATCGTCGCGGTCTGGATCGGGAAGGGGGTGTCGATGCCGGCACGGGCCAGCAGGTTGGCGATGTCCGTGGACACGCCGAGGTCGGTGAAGTTCATCTTCTCTTGGCTCCATGGGCCTGCGGTCGCGCAGGCGTCGGGGCGCACCGCACGGTTCCGTCGGTGCGTCACACGAGGACGCGCGCGACGACGGGAGCCGTACACGGGAGTACGCGTGCGTGGCGAACACGCACGTACGATCCGGCACTGTCTGCCAGGGTCCGCGACTACGCGGTGTGAACGTGTCCTGCGGCGCCACGTTCGGCGCTGCTCTGGGAGTCTACCCGGCGGGAGGGCATCCCCCCACCTTGTATGGTGCGGTCGCTGCCCGTCGGGGGCGACGTGGGGCACGCGCACGGCCGACCCCAGGCGGGTGAGGATGCGGTCCATCGGAGAGCTCAGGCCGGAACGGGAGTCGCACGCCGCCGTCGACTGGACCCAGACGTACGCATCGCTGTCCGAGGCCGACCGTGAGGGGGACCTCGGTGCCGAGGACCTGCGGCGGTTGGGCGTGGCGGCCGAGCTCACCGGGCACCACGACGTGAGCACCGACGCCTGGGAGCGGGCGCACCACGCGTTCCTCGAGGAGGGCGACCTCGCGGCGGCGGCCCGCTGCGCGTTCTGGCTGGCGGTCCTGCTCTTCCGGTACGGCCAGCACGCGCCGGGGGCGGGGTGGTTGGGCCGCATAGGGCGGTTGTTGGAGGGTGCGGATCGTGAGCTCGTCGAGCACGGCTACCTGTTGATCCCGCAGGGGCTGCAGGCGCTCGACGGCGGTGACCCCCAGGGCGCGCTCGAGACCTTCCAGGCCGTGGCGACGATCGCGGACCGGTACGAGGACCCTGACCTGAAGGCGCTCAGCCGTCTCGGGCAGGGACGAGCGTTGGTCGCCGCCGGCCGGCCAGCCGACGGCGTCAGCATGCTGGACGCGGCGATGGTCTCGGTGACCGCAGGCGACGTCTCGCCGCTCCCGGCCGGGATCGTCTACTGCGGGGTCATCCTCGTGTGCCAGCAGGTCTTCGACCTCCGTCGAGCACAGGAGTGGACGGTGGCGCTGAGCCGCTGGTGCGCTCGCCAGCACGGCATGCAGCCCTACCGGGGGCAGTGCCTCGTGCACCGGTCCCAGATCATGCAGCTGCGCGGTGACTGGTCCGACGCGATGGAGGAGGCCGACCGAGCCTGCGCGCACCTCGCGCGCCCTCCGAACGACCCGGTCATGGGCATGGCGCGGTACCAGCAGGCCGAGCTGCTGCGACTGCAGGGCGACTTCCCGGGTGCCGAGGAGGCCTACCGTCTGGCGAACGAGTGGGGTCATGCCGTGCAGCCCGGTCTCGCGCTGCTGCGGTTGGCGCAGGGCCGGGTCGATGACGCGGAGTCGGCGATCCGGCGGGTCGTGGAGGAGTCGGGCGAGGACCGCGTCGTGCGGTCCCGGGTCCTGGCGGCGTTCGTCGAGATCGTCCTGGCCGCCGACGACCAGGACGCCGCGCGTGAGGCCACGAGCGAACTGGAGGAGCTCGCGGCCGACCTGGACGCCCCGTACCTGCACGCCGTCGCCGCGTCCGCGCGCGGAGCAGTGATGCTCGCCGACGGCGACGCCAACGGGGCACGGGAGGTGCTGCGCGACGCGTGGTTCGTCTGGCGGCAGCTCGACGCCCCGTACGAGGCCGCCCGGGTCCGGCTCATGATGGCCGAGGCGTGCCGCGATCTGGGCGATCGTGACACCGCCGACATGGAGCTCGACGCGGCGCGACGGACCTTCGAGCAGCTGGGAGCAGCGCCGGACCTCGCCCGTGTCGCCGAGCTGGACCCGGGCCCGGGACCGGCGGCACCCGGTGGGCTCACGCCCCGGGAGGTCGAGGTGCTGCAGCTGGTCGCGACGGGAGCGACCAACCGCGAGATCGCCGGCACGCTCGTGATCAGCGAGAAGACCGTGGCCCGGCACCTCAGCAACATGTTCACGAAGCTCGACGTCCCGTCGCGGGCGGCGGCCACCGCCTGGGCGTACGAGAACGGCGTCGTGTAGCCGTACACAGGATGACCCATATCCGTGGGTCCTCCGAAGATGGGTGGTCCTCCCGACGCGCCGGACCGTTCGCGTGCGCAGGCTGTGCTGCACAGCGACGGGTCGAGAGGCAGACGGATGAGCTCACGGACGGTGGGTAGCCAGCGCCCGACACCCAGAACGGACGTGCTGCGTCGCGACTGGGACGCGCTGGCTGCCGGGTACGACCGGTTCGTCACCCCGTTCACGTTCGAGCTGGCGGAGGAGCTCGTCGCCGGCCTGGGGCTCCGGCCGGGACTGCGGGTCCTCGACGTCGCCTGTGGGACCGGCGCCTTCGCGATCGCGGCCGGCCGTGGCGGAGCGCAGGTCGTCGCGGTCGACCTCGCCGGCGAGATGATCGAACGGCTCCACGTCCGCGCTCGCGCTCGAGGACTGTCGATCGACGGACGGGTCATGGACGGCCAGGCCCTCGCCTTCGACGATCGCACCTTCGACGTGGCGGCATCCCTGCACGGCGTGTCCGCGTTCCCGGACGTGGCAGGTGGCGTACGGGAGCTCGCCCGTGTCACCCGCCCCGGCGGACGCGTCGTCGTGGCCGGGTACGGCGCCCCGCGGCGTGCCGAGCTGCTGGCCTTCTTCCTCGGCG
>JAHWKO010000070.1 GCA_019347855.1 Actinomycetota bacterium | reverse complement strand
CAGCTGCCCGTCCTTCGCGTACAGCAGCTGACCGCACCCGACGCCGCAGTAGGGGCAGATCGAACGGGCGACCGTGTCCGCGTCACGCGTCCGCGGGCCGAGCTCCTCGGTCTCGCGCGAGTAGGCCGTGGATCCGAGGCCCGCCACATCACGCTCACGCAGCTGACGCAGGACCGGCCACCGACCGATCGCTCCGAGCACCCCGTCGCTCATCGTCCGCGCCCTGTCCGGTGGGCGCCCGACCCTAGGTCGCGGCCCGACCGACGGTCAACGGCTGGCCGGCGAGGGGTCGGGCACGTGCTTCCGGCGTCGCGCGACCGCTTCCCGGAGCAGCTCCCCCGCGCGCCGGTGCGTGTCGTGGTCGCCGATCGACAAGCCGGCGACCCGGCTGCCCGCCGCGTTCAGGACCTCGACGCGACCACCCGCGGCGTGGATGAGCTCCTCGACCGCCATCGTCGCCTCACGTGCGGCGAACGCCAGCCCGAGGGCCAACGCGGTGACCCGGTGCACGTCCTCGTCGTGTGTTCGTGCGGACATGTCCTGTTCTCCCCCGTTCGGTGCACCGAACCTACGCGAACCCGATCCACGAGGAACCGTCCGAAAGCCAGGGGCACGGTGCCCACGGTGAACGTGGACCTGACGGAGACGGCTCACCGCACGGCGCGGTCCCCCGCAGGGGCTCCCACGAGGCGCTCGGCCCCGGCGTAGACGTTGAACCCGTCGTCACGCAGGAACCCGATCAGGGTGGTGCCGAACTCGCGGGCGACGTCGACCGCCAGGCTGCTCGGGGCGGACACCGCGCAGACCACGGGGATCCCGGCGACCACGGACTTCTGCAGCAGCTCGAAGCTCGCACGCCCGCTCAGCATCACCACGTGCTCGGTGAGCGGCACGAGACCCTCCAGGAGCGCCCAGCCGACCAGCTTGTCGAGCGCGTTGTGGCGTCCGACGTCCTCCCGGACCGCCAGGGGCTCCCCGGCGAGGTCGAACAGCGCCGCCGCGTGCAAGCCACCGGTCCGGGAGAACAGCTCCTGGCGCTCGCGCAGCCGCCCGTCGAGGGACGCGATCAGATCGCGCTCGACGCGCACGTCCGGTGACGGATCCGGCTGCCCGTGGACGTGCACCGCGTCGAGCGAGCTGCGCCCGCAGACACCACAGGCGCTGGTGGTGAGGACGTGCCGGTCGAGCGGTTGGAGGTCCACCTCGAGACCGGCACGGAGCGAGACGGTGAGGGTGTTGAACCGCTGTTCGTCGGACAGCGCGGGGTCCGTGCAGTAGGCGGCCCGGACGACGTCGTCACGGTGTGAGACGACGCCCTCGCCGAACAGGAAGCCGGCCGCGAGCTCGACGTCGTCGCCGGGCGTGCGCATGGTGATCGCGATCGTCCTGCTGCCGCCGTCCGTCTCGACGCGGATCTCGAGCGGTTCCTCGGTGGCCAGGACGTCCCGTCGGGACGTCGCGGCGTCCCCCCGCACCTTCAGGGTGCGCGTCCGCACGGTCCGCCCGGGTCTGTTCCCCATGCTGTGAGCATCGCAGGTCGCAGCGTCCCGCGCAGCCGCACGCCGGCACGGTCCCCACCGGCCTCTCGCTAGCCTGGCGACGTCACCGACCCTGTGGGTTCCCATGCTGGACTCGTTGAGACAACGCTTCGACCAGATCCGGATCGCCTTCGAGACCACGCGCGAGTCGGATCCCCGGCTGGTCCCCTACCTGGCGCTGGCCGGTGGTCTCGGGCTGGTCGTCCCGGTCGTGATCGGGGCGCTGCTCGGCTACCTCACCTACGGGGTGATCGCGGGGCTGGCGATCGCTCCCGTCGCTGCCCTGTCGGTGCTCGGCCGCCGTTCGCAGTCCGCACAGATGGAGGCGATCGAGGGCGAGCCCGGCGCGGCCTACGCGGTGCTGCAGAGCATGCGCGGTACGTGGCGCATCACACCCGCCGTGTCGGTCACCCGGAAGCAGGATCTGGTCCACCTCGTGATCGGGAAGCCGGGGGTGGTGCTGGTCGGCGAGGGCTCGAAGGCGCGCGTGCAGTCGATGCTGCAGAAGGAACGCACGCAGATCTCGCGGGTCGTGGGTGACGTCCCGGTCCACACGGTGAACGTCGGGACGGCGTCCGGGCAGGTCGCTCTCAAGGACCTGCGGATGCACCTCACGAAACTGTCGAACGAACTCAAGAAGAAGGAGGTCGGACCGCTGGCCACCAAGCTCAGCGCGCTGTCCGGCAACCAGCCCCCGGTGCCCAAGGGACCGATCCCCCGGGGTGGCCGGATGCGCTGAGAGCGGTCGAGGAACGACGAACGGCGGCGGATTCATCCGCCGCCGTTCGTCGTTGGAGCTGGTCCTCGGACTCAGGTGCCCGAGTGCTTCTCCTGCTCCTTCTCGGCCTGCTCGGCCTTCTCCTCGTGCTCGGCCTTCTCCTGCTGGGCCTCGCCCTCGTTCGCGAGCTCGTCGCTCCCGGTCACCTTGCCGGCGACCTCCTTCGCGGTGCCCTTGGCCTTCTCTGTGGTCTCGTCACTCATGCGATCTCCTCTCGTTGCCGCATCGAACCGTGCATCTCGAACGTACGAACCGTGGCCCGGACGCTGGGACCGGAGCACGGGAGAACGTGCCCCCGCATCCGGCCCCTGCCCGGAAGACGCGTTCACTCGTCGCGGTCGACCTCGCCCCTCCAGGCGCCGGTCTCCTCGCCACGGGTCTCGATGAACTCCTTGAAGCGCTTCAGGTCGCCCTTGACGCGTGCGTCGGTGATGCCGACCGCGTCCGCGACCTTCTCCTTCCAGTCCTCCGGCTCGACGTCGAGCTGGAGCATGACCCTGGTGGTCTGCGGGTCGATCTCGTGGAAGGTCACGACGCCTGCGTGCGTGATCTCGCCGGTCGCCTTCCAGGCGATCCGCGAGTCCGGCTGCTGTTCGGTGATGTCCGCGCGCCACTCTCGCTCGACGCCGCCGATCTCACCGGTCCAGCGCAGCGTCGTGTCGTCCTGCTGCACGACCTCCTCGACGCCCTCCATGAACTGAGGGAAGTCCTCGAACTGCGTCCACTGGTTGTACGCGGTGGAGATGGGTACGTCCACCTCGATGGACTTCTCGATGGTCTCGGTCATGTGGGTCCCTCCCGTTGCGTCGACACCTCTTGCATCGACACCTCCAGACTGGGGCAGTCCCGGGGCCGGGGAGTGCCCGCGCCCCGCCCGAACGACACGCGTTCGGGCGACCCGTGCACCATCGGCCGTACCACGACCCCGGAGACCGCCCCCGGCCTCGTAGCGTCGTGACAGACGCGAGAGAGGATCACCCATGGCACTCACAGAACGCGCGATGCAGGTCGTGCAGACCCCGTTACGGCTCGTGCAGCAGGCGACCGGGACGGATACCGACGAGCTGCGGACCGAGATCGAGCAGGTCATCAGGCCGCTGCGGACGGAACTGCAGGAACTCGAGCGCCGGCTGACGGCCATGGAGAGCAAGCTCGACGACATCCACGACGACACGCAGCACATCCGCACCGAGCAGGCTGCGGAGCAGACGGACGACGACAGCTGACGCACCCCACGGGGCTACGCGGCGGGGCCGTCCAGCCGGTCGTAGGCCATGCCGGTCGCGATCGCGTAGATCCCGTGGTGCCAGGCGTCGACGGCGATCTCACGAGCGCCCCACTCGGTCGCCGGCGGTGACACGTCCAGCGCCGGCAGCATGACCAGCTCGGCGCCCCAGACGGTCACGAAGTGCGCGGCGGTCGCCGCCGCGCTGGGCATGCCGGTCGCGGCGTAGAGACCCCGGATCGCGCCCAGCCCGATGCCGTACCCCCAGTGGGCCAGGGTCCCGAACCGCTCCTCGGCGTCCTCGTCCTCGAAGTCCTCGATGCCGAGCACCTCGGACGCAGCGTCCTCGGGGGCGGACGAGCCCCCGCGGTCGCGCAGCTTCATCTCGATCGTGGTGGACAGCGTCATGGCCACGGTCCCGACCACGCCGGCGAGCAGGCCCTTGGCGCACGCCGTCGCGATGGTCCCGAGGAGGTCGGTGTCGTCGCGCCCGCCGCCGTCGGCGCTCATCCTGCCCAGCGCGTAGGCGGCCGCGGCGGTCCCCGCCGTCGAGTCGGCCGTGGCCACCTCGTAGCGGGCGACGTTCCTGGCCACCGTCCTCACGGTGTCGGTGATGGTTCCCATGGTCCCTCCTAGCCGTCGCTGTGCGGACCGCCGGTCGCGGATCCGGTGAACCTGTTCCAGAGGTGGACGCCCGCGGCCGTCACGGCGGCCCCGATGATCGCCGTCGCCACGCTGTCCCGTGTCGTCCAGACGTCCGGGTCGTCGCCCACGTAGCGGCGTTCCACCGGGGCGTCGTCGTGGCCGGTGGTGCCGGGACCGTTCCCGTCCTGTGCCATGCGGATCACCTGGGCGAGGTGCAGCGCCCGACGTTGCCCGCTGTCCCCTGTCCCGTTCCGCTGCTGCAGCTGCTGGATCTGGGTGCGGCAGCTGAAACCGTCGGCGATGACCAGGGTGTCGCGGTCCGCGTCCCGGACGGCGGGGAGCAGCTTGCGTTCGCCGGCCGCAACGGAGACCTCGTACCGCTCCCCCGCCTCGAACCCGAAGGAGCCGGCGAGGCCGCAGCAGCCGGCGTCGAGCTCGTGCCACCGCAGGTCCATCGCGTCCAGCGCTGCGCCGAGGTCGTCGAGGCCGAGCACGCCCTTGTGGTGGCAGTGGCCGTGCACGATCGCCCGCCGGTCGAGCGTCGGGAATTCGTAGTCGGCGCGCGTGGTCAGGAACCCGCCGAGGGTGTGGGTGGCGTCAGCGATCCGCCGGGCGTCGGGGTCGTCGGGCTTCATCTGGATCAGCTCGTCGCGGAACACCGCCACGCACGACGGCTCGACCCCCACGATCGGCACGCCGGCTCTGACGTCGTCGCGCAGGTTCTCGATCACCGTGTCCAGGTACCGGTGGGCCAGGTCCAGGAACCCGTGGTCGTACAGGGGACGTCCGCAGCACAGCCGCCGGTCGGGGATCGTGACCTGGTAGCCGGCGTCCTCGAGCACCTCCACGGTGGCGCGGCCGACCTCCGGGTGGAAGTGGTTCGTGAACGTGTCGGGGAACAGCAGCACGCGGCGCGCGCCCCGGTCGCGCGCGTCGCGGTGCTCGAACCAGTCGCGGAAGGTGCGCTCGGCGTAGCGGGGCGCCGACCGTTCGGTGGTGACCCCGGCGGCCCGTTTCAGCACCGCTCCCACGCCGGGGGCGTTCAGGACGCGGTTGACGATGCCGGGCATCCAGGCGGCCAGCCGGGACCACACGTCGATCAGCCCCAGGGCGTAGTGGGCACGGGGATGGATGCGGCCGTCGTAGTACCGGTGGAGGAACTCGGCCTTGTAGGTGGGGATGTCGACGTCCACCGGGCAGTCGATGACGCAGCCCTTGCACGACAGGCACAGGTCCAGCGACCGCTTGACGGTCTCGTCGCGCCAGCCGTCGAGCTGGGAGTCGGGCCGGAGCATCTCGAACAGCAGCCGGGCGCGGCCCCGGGTGGAGTGCATCTCCTCGTGGGTGACCATGTAGGACGGGCACATCGTCCCGCCGCCGTCGTCGCGCCGGCACTTGCCGACCCCGACGCAGCGCATCTGCGCGCGGGCGAAGCTGCCTCCGTCGTGCGGGTAGCCGAAGCTGGTCTCGCCCTCGACGGGGAGCCGGAAGTCCGGTCCGAGCCGCAGGTCCCGGTCGACGTCGTACGCGTCGACGACCTTGCCGGGGTTCATCCGGTCGTCCGGGTCCCAGATCGCCTTGAACTCGCGGAAGGCGTCGACGAGCTCGGTCCCGTACATCCGCTCGAGGAGCGCCCCGCGCTGCTGGCCGTCGCCGTGCTCGCCCGAGTACGAACCGCCGTACGCCGACACCAGGTCCGCCGCGTCGCCGAGGAACCGTCGGTACCGGTCGATCCCTGGGCGGCTGGCGAGGTCGAAGTCGATCCGGCAGTGCACGCAACCGTCGCCGAAGTGGCCGTAGAAGGACCCCTGGTAGCCGTGGTCGTCGAGCAGTCCGCGCAGGTCGCGCAGGTAGTCGCCGAGGTCGTTCGGGTGGACGGCGGAGTCCTCCCATCCCGGCCAGCTGTCGGTCCCCCGGAAGTGGGCGGTGGCGCCGAGCCCGGCCTCGCGGGCGCGCCAGACGGCGCGTGCCTCGCGGTCGTCCTCGTACAGCTCGGCGGAGGGCCCGACACCGCCGCTCCGCAACGCCGACAGCAGGTCCCTGGCCTTGGCGTCGGACTCCTGCCTGGTCTCCCCGCCGAACTCGAGCAGCAGCCACGCGTTGCCCGCGGGGAGGTACTCCATGGCGTCCGTGGGCAGACGCTTCTCGCGCATCCGCCGGGTCAGCATCTCGTCGAAGCCCTCGACGGCCAGCGCGTCGGCGACCTGTCGGATCTCGCCGACGTGGTCCCCGGCCGCGTAGACGTCCGGGTAGCCGAGCACCAGCAGGCTGCGGGCCGGGTGGTCGTGGTTCAGATCCAGCGTCGCGTCGAGGATCGTGGCGCAGGTGCCCTCGGTGCCCACCAGCGCCCGGGCGACGTTGAAGCCGTTCTCCGGCAGCAGTTGGGTGAGGTTGTAGCCGGACACCCGTCTGGGGATGTCGGGGAACCGTTCGCGGATCGCGTCGGCGTAGCGGTCACGCAGATCGCGGAGGCGACGGTGGATCTCACCCTTCCGGCCGCCGTGGCGGATGATGTCCTCGAGGTCGTCCTCCGGGGTGGGACCGACGGTCATGCGGGTGCCGTCGTAGAGCAGCACCTCCATCGCGTGGACGTTGTCCTCGGTGCGCCCGTGCGCGAACGCCCGGATCCCGCACGCGTTGTTCCCGATCATGCCGCCGACCGTGCAGCGGTCGTGCGTGGCCGGGTCGGGACCCCAGATGAGGCCCGCCTGCCGGCGTGTGTGGTCACGCAGGTCGTCCAGGACGATGCCGGGTTGGCAGGTGACCCGCCGGTCCTCCCGGTCGACCTCGCCGACGCTCCGCAGGTACTTGGAGGTGTCGAGGATCACCGCGACGTTGGTGGCCTGCCCCGCCAGGCTCGTGCCGCCGCCCCGGTTGGTGATCGGGGCGTCGAACTCCCGGCACAGCGCGTGCGTGCGGATGACGTCCTCGACCGTCCGGGGGATGACGACCCCGATCGGGACCTGACGGAAGTTCGACGCGTCGGTCGCGTACAGGTGCCGGTCGCCGTCCGAGAAGCGCACCTCGCCCTCGACGGCGCGACGCAGCGCCGACGCCAGCCCGGCCGCGTCGACCTCGGCAGCGGGCCCTCCTCCAGCGCCCGGCCGGGGGGGAGGATCGGTGGTGGGCATCGTGTCCGGCCGGTCAGTCGGCTGCGTACGGGACGGTGGTGAGCAGGGCGTCCTCCGCACACGCCCAGCATCGCCGTCCCAGCGGCTGTGACATCGTCTGCTCCTCCCGTCGCTCACGGTACGCACGCGTACGCGAACGTGGTGCAGCCCGGCCGTTCGCAGCAATGGACGGTCGGACGTGAGCGGTGCCGCGTCGCTAGGGTCCGGAGTCGGATGCGGCCGACGTCATGGGGGCCTCGATGGAGTCGCTGGAGCGGTGATCACCGACGAGGGGCGCGACCCGTGGGTGATCGCGCTGGCGGCGGTCGTGACGGCGCTCGTGGCCGCGTTCTTCGCCTTCGGGGGGCCCGCGTCGGCACAGGAACGCGAGGAGCGGGAGCCACGCCCCGACACCGCGAGCGCGCAGCGGCTGTTCCAGCGGGACTGCGCGATCTGCCACGGCACGCGTGGCCAGGGCACGGCCCGGGCGCCGGACATCTCGGAGGCCGGGACCGCCGCGATCGACCTCATGGTGCGCAGCGGACGGATGCCCCCGCCCAACGCCGCCCTCGAGGGCTACCGGATCGTGGAACCGCTGGACCGTGCCGAGCCCCGGTACAGCGAGGGGGAGATCGAGGCCCTGGTCGAGTACGCAGACACGTTCGTGGACGGTCCGGAGGTCCCCGATGTGCACGTCGAGGAGTCGGCGGAGGCGGAGGGCGGCGAGCTGTTCAGGCTCAACTGCGCGTCCTGCCACCAGTTCGCCGGCAACGGGGGCGTCCTGATCGGCGACGAGGCGCCGACCCTCCAGCACAGCTCCCCGGTGGAGGTGGTCGAGGCGATCCGCGTGGGACCCGGGACGATGCCGGCCTTCCCCGAACGCGTCCTGTCGGCCGAGGAGGCCGACGCGATCGCCTCGTACGTGTACGAGCTGCAGCACACGCCCGACCCGGGGGGCATCGCGCTGGTCCACTTCGGGCCGTTCAGTGAGGGCGCGATCGCGTGGCTCGTCGGTATCGGTGCGCTGCTCGCCACCGCCAAGTGGATCGGGCGGCGGACGTGAGCGCGAACCACGAGGAGCGGCTGGAGGATCGCCGGCAGCTGCAGAAGGCGCGTGCGGCCGCGACCTGGGCCGCGGTGCTGTTCGGGATCTCGGCGCTGGCGGGGGTCGGGTTCGGGGTCGCGTACGTCGTCAGCGGGGACACCCGACCGCTCGGTATCACCCTCGCGGTGGGCCTCGGCGGGATCGGCGTCGGGCTGATCGCGTGGGCCCACGAGCTCATGCCCAAGGGTCCGCACGTCGAGAAGCGGGAACCGCCGTGGCACGGCGACGCGGGCGACGAGGCCCGCGCGGCCGCGGCGTTCGAGGAGGGCGCCCGCGACATCGGGCGTCGGGGTTTCCTCGGCCGGATGCTCGCCCTGGCGGCCGGCGCCGTGGGGCTCGCGGCGCTGTTCCCGCTGCGGTCGCTGGGTCCGAACCCGTTCCCCGAACGGGCCACGACAGGGTGGGCCGAGGGTACGCGGGTGGTCCGCGACACCGGCGAGCCGATCCGCCTCGACGAGCTCGAGGTCGGCAGCGTCGTGACCGTCTTCCCCGAGGGTTCGATCCGCGAGGCCGACGCCCAGACCGTCCTGATCCGTGTGGAGCCCGACCGGCTCCAGCTCCCGGAGGAGCGCCTCGCCTGGGTGCCCGAGGGGCACATCGCCTACTCGAAGGTCTGCACCCACGCCGGTTGCCCCGTGGGTCTGTACCAGACCGAGACGCACCGGCTGCTGTGCCCCTGCCACCAGTCCGCCTTCGTCGTGACGGAGGGCGCCCGCCCCGCGTTCGGCCCCGCGACCCGCCGGCTGCCGCAGCTCCCGCTCGACGTCGACGACGACGGCTTCCTGATCTCCACCGGGGACTTCCCCGACCCGGTCGGGCCCGGCTTCTGGAGCTGGCCCAGCGCAGGGGGCGACACGTGATCGGCCGGCTCGCGAGCTGGATCGACCGGCGGCTCGGCGCCGCCCGCTTCACCCAGGACAAGCTCGACAAGGTGTTCCCCGAGAACTGGACCTTCCTGTTCGGCGAGATCGCGCTCTACGCCTTCCTGGTGCTGGTGATCACCGGCACCTTCCTGGCCCTGTTCTACGACCCGAGCACCGCCGAGGTGACCTACCACGGCAGCTACACGCCCATGGACGGCGTGGAGATGTCACGCGCGTACGAGTCGGTCCTGCGGCTGTCGTTCGACGTGCGAGCAGGGCTGCTGATGCGCCAGATCCACCACTGGGCGGCGCTCGTCATGGTCGCGGCCGTGGTCGTCCACCTGCTGCGTGTCTTCTTCACCGGGGCGTTCCGCCGCCCGCGCGAGATCAACTGGATGATCGGCGTGACGCTGCTCCTCCTGGCGATGTTCAACGGCTTCACCGGGTACTCGCTGCCCGACGACGTGCTGTCCGGCACCGGGCTGCGGATCGGTCACGCGATCGCCGAGTCGATCCCGCTCGTGGGGACCTGGATCGCCGCGTTGGGCTTCGGCGGTCCGTTCCCCGGCGAACAGATCATCGGCCGTCTGTACGCCGCGCACGTGTTCCTGGTCCCGGGCGCCCTGTTCGCGCTCGTCAGCGTCCACCTCGCACTGATCGTGCGCCAGTACCACACCCAGTTCCCCGGCCCGGGCCGCCGCGAGGACAACGTCGTGGGTCTGCGCATGTGGCCGTCGTACATGACGATGTCCGTCGGGCTGTTCTTCGTCGTGTTCGCGGTGCTCGCCCTGCTCGGCGGGACCGTGCAGATCAACCCGGTGTGGCTGTACGGGCCCTACGACCCCTTCGTGGTGTCCACCGCCGCCCAACCGGACTGGTACATGGGATGGCTCGAGGGTGCGCTGCGCCTGTTCCCGGCGTGGGAGATCAGCGCCTTCGGGTACATGGTCCCCAACCCGTTCTTCCCGGCGGTGCTGCTGCCCGGCGTGACGTTCCTGGCGTTGTACGCGTGGCCGTTCATCGAACGTCGGCTGACCGGCGACGAGGCCGAGCACCACCTGCTCGACCGGCCCCGCGACCGCCCCGTCCGGAGCGCGTTCGGAGCCGGCGCGCTGACCTTCTACATCGTCCTGTTCGTGGCGGGCGGCGACGACATCATCGCCTCCCAGCTGGGCGTGCCGATCATCGACCTGGTCTGGGTGCTGCGCATCTCCGCGCTGGTGCTGCCCGTCGTGATCGCCGCGTTGACCTACAGCTACTGCCGGTCCCTGGCAGAGGGCGGCCGCCCCGCCGGCTACGAACGGGCCGAGGCCCCCGACGACCCGACCCCCTGGATGTCCGAACACGGCGACCTCCCCCTCTGACTGTCCTAGGGTCGGGGTGATGCCCGGCAGGAGGCGACCGTGGGCGATCTCGCGTACGAGCTCCCGAAGGCGGAGCTGCACCTGCACCTCGAGGGGACGCTCGAACCGGAACTGCTCCTCGAACTGGCGATGCGCAACCACGTGAGTGTCCCTTGGGCATCGGTCGGGGAGGTCGAGGAGGCCTACGACTTCGAGGACCTGAGCTCGTTCCTCGAGGTGTACGAGGCGGCGATGGTCGTGCTGCGCAGGGACGTGGACTTCGCGGAACTGACGACCGCGTACCTGCGGCGGGCGTCCGACCAGGGGGTCCGGCACGCGGAGGTGTTCTTCGACCCCCAGGCACACCTCGAGCGGGGGGTCCCGTTCGCCGCGGTCGTCGAGGGGATCACCGCCGGTCTGGAGGCCGGCGAGCGGGAGCACGACGTCACCTCCCGGCTGATCATGTGCTTCCTGCGGGACCGGCCGGCCGAGGCCGCGATGGAGACCCTGGAGCTCGCGCTCGACCACCGCGATCTGATCGACGGCGTCGGTCTGGACTCGGCGGAGGTCGGCAACCCGCCGTCGCGGTTCGGCGACGTGTTCGCCCGCGCGCGCTACGCGGGGCTCGTGCCCGTTGCCCACGCCGGCGAGGAGGGACCGCCCGGGTACGTCCGGGAGGCCCTGGACCTCCTCCTCGTCCAGCGCATCGATCACGGCATCCGGGCGATGGAGGACGACGACCTGGTCGCCCGGCTGGTCGAGGAGCGGATCCCGCTGACCGTCTGCCCCTTGTCGAACGTCGCCCTGGGGGTGGTGGACCGGCTCGAGGACCATCCCCTGCCCGCGATGCTCGAGGCGGGGCTGCTCGTGACCGTCAACTCCGACGACCCGGCGTACTTCGGCGGGTACGTGGGCGACAACTACGCCGCCGTCCGCGACACGCTCGGCCTCGCTGACGACGATCTGGTGACGCTGGCCCGCAACTCGGTCGAGGCCAGCCTGCTGCCCGACGACCGCAAGCGGGAGCTGCGCACCGAGATCGACGCCGCCGCCTGACCGGCCTTCACGCCTCCCTGGTCGCGGGAGCCTCCCACCGTGCGGCCCCGGCACGTTCGTCGGCACGGAGCCAACGCGCGAACAGGACCGCCCCGGCGATCATGTAGGCCAGACCTCCCGGGAACCACATCAGCCCGCCGGCGAGCTCCTGGTCCTGCATCGGCGTCAGCCCCCACGCCTCGGCCGACGCACCGTGCTGGGTGAACCAGGCGTCGTCGGCGAAGGTCAGCAGGCCCGCGAGCGTGCTCGACGCCAGCACGACCGCGAAGACGGCCACCACCCCCGCCGCGTTCGCGTGGCGTGCCCGGGCGTCGGCGACCAGCCACCAGAACGCCAGCCCGGCGCCCAGCATCGACGCGTGCTCGGCCACGTGCACGAGCTCGACGTCGAGGGCGAGCTCGTACAACGCCGGGATGTGCCACAGCCACCAGGACCCCACGTAGGCGGCCACCACCAGGAACGCCAACAGCGCCGCCCCACGGTCCGCCGGTGTGAACGTCCGGCGCACACGCGTGGCGCGGTGCCGCCAGCGCGTCGGCAGGGCCATCGACCCGACCACGACCGGCCGGGCGAGCACGAGCAGCGGCGCCGCGACGATCGTGAGCAGGAGGTGCTGGCCCATGTGCGCCCCGAACAGCGCCTCACCCAACGGGTCCAGGGGGGTGAGCAGCGCGAGGGCGATCGCCACCACGGCCCCGGCGAAGCACCACGCCCGCCACGGGGCGACCGCCGGGCGTCCTCGCGGTCGCTCCTTCAGCCGCCGGTAGCCGACGACGTAGAGCCAGATCCCGACCGCCAGTCCGACGACGACCACGGGTTCGAACGGCCAGGCGCTCCAGAGGTCGTGCGGCAGGGGCGGCTGGCCGGCGTGGGCGACGAGCGCGGACCCCACCGTCACACCGCGCAGGGGTCGAGGAGGAAGACCGGGGCCCACTCCGCCAGGATCGCCAGGATGTTCGCGAGGTTCGCGATCGCGGCCATGCCACCGAGGAAACGGACCGGTTCCTCCTCGTGGCGCCAGAAGCGGTAGCCGAGCCAGGCGGCGACGACGGTGGGGACCAACAGT
>JAHWKO010000006.1 GCA_019347855.1 Actinomycetota bacterium | reverse complement strand
GGGGGAGGATCGCCCTCGGCCCTCCCCGGGTCGTTCCGCGACAGCACATCGATAACGGCGTTGTCCTCGGTGTGCATGCCGTTCGGGGCAGGAGATGGCGCTGTGAGCCCGCCGTCCCCAACGGTCAGCGCGCTCGTCGGTCCGGAACGGTCGAGTACGACCACCCCGTTCACGGTCAGCACCAGCACCGCCGCCAGCAGTAGCGGCACCTGCATCCGGCCGATCATCCCACCCCCGTCTCCGTTGCATCCTCCCCAACGACGAACGTACCTCTGGGGTACGGGCCGTAGTGTCCCTCCATCACGACCGCCAGCAAGGAGGAAGCGGATGGGCCACGTGAGCCTGATCACCCTGGGGGTGTCCGACCTCGACCGTTCTACGGCCTTCTACGAGGCGCTCGGGTGGGCGCGATCGTCGGCCTCGGTCCCCGGGACCGTCACGTTCTTCCACGGCAGCACGGCGGCCCTGGGCCTCTTCGGGCGGGACGACCTCGCGGAGGATGCCGGCGTCCCGTCCGCGTCGCTGGGCGCAACGGTGGCCATCGCTCTGGCGATGAACGTGGATGGTGAAGAGGCGGTCGACGACATGCTCGCCCGTGCCGGCGAGGCAGGCGCGACGATCACCATGCCCGCGCGACGTGCCGACTGGGGCGGGTACTCCGGCTACTTCCGAGACCCCGATGGTCACCTCTGGGAGGTCGCCCACAACCCAGGCTTCGAGCTGAGAGCGGACGGCGGGCTGGTCCTGCCGGACGGTCGCTGAGGTCGCGGCCGTTCCTCGGGCGCTAGTGGGTCGGACGCCTGGCGAGGAACGGGTACCCGTGCACGTCGTAGGACCTGGCCTTGTCCTCCCCCGGGGCGCCCGCGAAGGTGTCGACCGCGTCGCCGATCCGGACGTCGACGAACCCGGCATCCTCGAGGAGGAGCTTCCAGCCTGCACACGGCAGGCCGCCGGCTATTCAACCGGTCCAGAGGTCGATCACCCGCATCGCGTCCGGGGGCACCGCGTTGCCGTTGGCGATGTCCGCGAACTGCAACGTCCCCCCGGGCATGAGGACGCGAGTGATCTCGTCGAAGACCGCGCGCTTGTCGGGGCAGAGGTTGATCACCCCGTTCGAGATCACCACGTCCGCCCACCCATCGTCGACCGGGAGGTCCTCCGCGAGACCCTCGCGGAACTCGATGTTGTCCAGTCCGAGCTCGTCCGCGGTGCGACGGGACTTGTCCAGCATCTCGTCGGTCATGTCCACACCGATGACGCGACCGTCGGTGCCGACCTGGCGAGCCGCGACGAAGGTGTCGAACCCGGCGCCCGACCCCACGTCCACCACGTGCTCCCCGGGCTGCAGAGGACGGAGCGCGAAGGGGTTCGCGATCCCGGCGAAGGACTCGACCGCCCGGTCCGGCAGGGCATCGGCCCAGTCGGCCGGGTAGCCGAGGTGAGCAGCGAGCTTCCGGCCGGTGTGGAAGTGGTGCGGTCCTTCCGGGCGGAGCGCGACGTCGCGGTACTTGGCACGGACCTCGTCGCGGAGGGCATCCGGATCGACGGGCAGGGCACGGTCGGTCACGTCGTCCCCTGTTCGTGGGAGGCCGGCTTCCAGGCGGTGAGGGTGATCGCGGTCGCGACCCGATCGTGCTGCTCAGGCCGGAGGAGTTCGCGCATCAGCGCGATCAGCTCGTCCGAGAAGAGGGGGTAGCGGGCGGCGGCGTCGATCGAGAACCGGCGGCGGCCGTGGACCACCGGATCGGTGGACCCGATCTTGCGGATCCTGTGGGCGAAGACACGCTCCGCGAGGGCGCCCGGACACTCAACCCGCCCACGCCGAGGGGTGCGTGAGGATCTCCGCAGGCAGAGGGCTCCGTCGCGGTACAGGACGGTCGCGGGCCCCTCCGGCGTCGCCAGGTTCGCGTAGACGTCGCGCACCAATGCGTGGGGTTCATCGGCGAACATGAGGTCGCGGCTCACCGGGGTCCCCCCTCGCCCGTCGCTGCGGCGTCGCCCTCGAGCTCGTCGATGAACCCCACGAGCCGGCCTTCGACGTCCTGAGGGAGGCGGGGCCGTGCGGCCTCCGCGAGGAACGCTCTGAGCTCCTGAGCGAACTCAAGCTCCCCGCAGCACCGGCGGCAGAAGGCGAGGTGCTGCTCGATATCGGCACGCCGATCGTCCTCGAGCTCTCGCTCGAGGAAGTGCCACAGGCGATCGACCGCTTCCTCGCAACTGATCATCGCGGTGCCCCTTCCGTGCGACGGAGCAGGCCCTGCTCCTGCGCGTACTCCCAGAGCTGTTCCTCGAAACGCTTGCGACCGCGGTGGAGCCACGACAGGACCGTGTTCCGCGGGGCGTCCAGCAGATCGGCGACCTCGGCCGTCGTGTACCCCTCCATGTGGACCAGTACCAGGGGGACCCGGTACGTCGATGGGAGACGCTCGAGCACCGCCCACACGTCCTCGACGGCGAACGAGGACAGGAAGTCGAGGTGGAGGCTGTCGGAGTAGGGCAGCGGATCCTCGATGGCGAGCGTCCGGTACAGCGAGTACCCGGGCAGCCCCTCCAGCTCTTCGAGTGGGCGCTCGACCGGCCCCCGACCCTCGACCCGCCAGTGGTCCCGGGAGCAGTTGACGAGGATCGCCTTCAACCAGGCTGGCATCGCTTCGATGTCGTCCAGATCCTCGTACCCGCGGAAGGCCTTCACCAGGCACCGCTGGACCAGATCCTCGGCGACGTGGGGATCGCCGACGAGCCGTCTCGCCAGCGAGAACAGCCATCCCATGTGGGGCCGGACCGCGTGGCCGAACCGGGGACGGGACCCCGCCGCGTCCACGACCGCGGTCTGGGTCGAGGTCATCTGCACCTCACATGACTGCTGCGGCCATCATGCATGCGGCGACCGACATCCGGAAGGCAGGACACGGATCGGTGTGGACCTCAACCCGAGCCGTAGGTGGTGCACACCTGCCGGAGGTCCCGGTAGGTCGCGTCGGCGTCGGTGAGCGATCGCAGCTGCTCCGCCCAGGCCTGGGTCTCGGGCCGGTCGTTGTTCCGGCGTGCGTCCTCCTCGCTGGAGAAGTCGACCTCGATCAGGTGGTGGCCGGATGAGTCGTCCGCGAGGACCCGCGCACCCAGGTACCCGGGCGCGGATCCGGATCCGTCGGCATCCCACCGGGCGACCAGGTCGTGCAGCGCCTTCTCGTCAGCGCCTGAGACGTCGATGATCTGCGTGAACGCCATGGGTCCTCCGACCGTCGTGTGCGGCAGCCGGCCGGCGGGATCGCGCGGCCGTCACCACTGAGGACGACGGACGGCTCTGAGTTATTGCGCCGAGTCTGCGACGTCTCGCGCGACCTGCTCGAGCCGGTCCCGGTACGCCGCCCAGGACCGGTCGTCCATGGGTGGCAGGTTGTCGTTGTCCTGCCGCAGGCCTGCTGTTCCGTCGATCAGTTCTCGGAGGATGTCCGCGTGTCCCGCGTGCCGGTGCGTCTCGGCGACGACGTGCACGAGGATCTGGTGGAGCGTGACCGCGTTGCGGTCCGGTGGCCACCACGGCACCGAGCCTGGCGAGTCGAGCTCGAGGGCTCCGATCGTGGCGTCGGCGTGAGCCCAGACGCGCCGGTACAGCTCGACGATCTGCTCGCGGGCCTCGTCCGCCGTGGCCCACATGTCGTCGTTCGGATCGGCCTCCCCGCCGACCCAGGGCATCTCCTCTTCGAAGGGGCGGTCGAAGACCACCCCGAAGTAGCCGGCCTCGACGCTGGCGAGGTGCTTGACCAGGCCCAGTAGGTTCGTCCCGGTCGGGACCATCGGGCGCCGCGCGTCGTACTCGGCCAGGCCGTCGAGCTTCCAGAGGAGTGCCTCGCGGCCCGTCCGGAGGTAGCGGTGCAGGACCGCCTTGGCGTCAGCGCCGTCCACGTTGCCTCCCTCAGTCCGTCGGCAACCGGAGGATGAAGCGGCTCCCCGGCCCCTCAGGGGCCGGCTCAGCGATCACGTCCCCTCCGTGGGCGCGGGCGATCGCGCGGGCGATGGCGAGACCGAGACCGGTCCCACCATGCTCGTCCGACAGCCGGGTGAAGGCCTCGAAGGCGCGGTCGACGTCCTCGGGGGCGATCCCCTCGCCCTGGTCGGTCACCGCGACCTCGACCGCGTCGCCGGCGTCCTGCACAGCCACGACGATCGTGGTGGACGGTTCGCTGTACTTGGCGGCGTTCGAGAGGAGGTTGAAGAGGACCTGACGGATCCGGTCACCGTCGACGTCGGCGGCGACGTCCCCATGAGGCGACCGGAACTCGAGCTCGTGCTCGCCGAGGAGGGTGTCTGCCACATCGTTCAGCGTGTCGCGGACGAGGGCGGCGACGTCGGTGGGGCTCCGGTCGAGCTCGACGTCGCCGCCCCGGATGATGTCGTCAGCGTCTCGGAGACGGTTGAGGAGCAGGTGGGCGAGGTTCGCGTTCCGCCGGATCGCCGCCAGCGCCTCGCGGGCCTCCCCGTCCAGTGCCTCGACGGGCAGGGTCTCCGCGAAGCCGCGGATGACGGTCAGGGGACCCAGCAGTTCGTGGCGGACCACGGAGACCAACCGCGCGAAGCGTGCCTCCGGATCCTCTGGTACGCGTTCGTCCGACACGGGATCCTCTCGGCGATGGCCCTCGAGGGCCGATACAAGCATGCGGCCCAGGGTCGGACCTGGCAGAACGCACACCCGCCGTTCCTCAGCGCTCCACGGCGTCGACGTACCAGGTCGCGATGGCCTCGCCGATCTCGTCCGGCGAGTCCTCCTGGAGGAAGTGCAGCCCCGGGACCGTGACGGTGCGCTGCCGCGGGAAGTCCTCGGCCGTCCCCGCGAACACGTCGGTGAGGAACCCCGGGTCGGCCTTGACCCAGAGCTTCGGGATGTCGGTCTCGAGTAACCAGTCCCGGTAGTCCTCGATGATCCGTACGACGTCGGGTGGCCGGCCGGCGACCGGGAGCTCCCTCGGCCAGGTCAGGGTCGGACGACGGGTCTCGCCAGGCTCACGGAACGGTTCGCGGTAGATCCGCATCTCCTCGTCGTCGAGGTCGCGGAGGATCGACGACGGCAGGATCCGCTCCACGAACACGTTCTTGTCGAGGCAGATCTCCTCGCCGGCATCGGAGTTCATGGCCTCGAAGATCCGGCGTCCCGACTCCGGCCACGCCCGCCACGAGTCGAGCGTGTCGAGGATGGCCTCCATGTGGACGATCCCCGCCACGTCCTCCGCGTGCCGGCGCGCCCAGTCGAGCCCCAGACCGGACCCCCAGTCGTGGACGACGAGCGTCACGTGCTCGGTGACCCCCACGGACCTCAGGAACGAGTCCAGGAACCGCCGGTGCTCGACGAACCGGTAGGTCTCCGGGCCGGAGGGATCCAGCTTGTCGGAGTTGCCCATCCCGATCAGGTCCGGGGCGATGCACCGGCCGAGATCCTCGAGGTGCGGCATGACGTCCCGCCAGAGGTGTGACGACGTTGGGTTGCCGTGTAGCAGGACGATCGGGTCGCCCTGACCGCGTTCCGTGTAGGCCATCGTCTCGCCCAGCACGTCCACGGTCCGATCACCGTGCGTCATCTGCGATCCCTCTCCACGTCGTCCGACCCCTCCCAACCTTGACACACCCAGCGCCACGCCTGCACCGTGGGGCCGATGCCGTCAGCGCCGCCCAGCCAGGACGACGGCGGAACGGTGCATCGGCTCCCGGCGGTCGGTGCGGCCGTCTCGCTGATCGTCATCTTCGTGGTCGCGCTGAGCATCCCCCTGTCTGTCGGCTCCTCCCTGGGACTGACCGGGGCGGAGATCACCGGCTGGATCGTCGCCCTCTACGGCGTCTCCGGGGTGCTCACGATCGTGCTCGTTGCGAGGTACCGCCAGCCGCTCGTCGTGACGGGCAACATCTTCGTGCTGATCTTCATCGCCTCGTTGGGCGCGGATCTCCCGTGGCCCGAACTCGTCGGCGCGACGACCGTCGCAGGCGCTGTCGTCCTCGTCCTCGGCTGGATGGGACTGACCGACCGGCTCGCCCGGTGGGTCCCCGCCCCGATCGTGTTCGGGCTCCTCGCAGGGGCCGTGACGCCCTACGTCGTGGAGATGTTCACGGCTCTGGGCACGGCGCCGGTCCTGATCGGCGGCACGCTGCTGGCGTACGTACTGGGCAGGCTCCTGCTCGACCCGCGAGCGCCGGCGATCCTCGCCGCGCTCATCGCGGGGATCGTGCTCGCGGCGATCGTGGAGGGGTACGGCTCGGTCGATGGCTTCGCCTTGCCCCTCGTCGCGTTCACGGCCCCGGAGGTCTCGGTCCGCGCGGTCATCACCGCGACGCCCGTGATCGTCATCCTCATCACGCTGCAGGCGAACGTCCCGTCGCTGGTCTTCCTTCGGGCGGAGGGCTACCGGCCCCCGGAACGGACCGTCGACGCCGTGAGCGGGCTCGGCACGTCGCTGGGCTCCCTGCTCGGCCCGATGGGGGTCTCGCTCTCCCTACCGGCGACGGCGCTGACGGCGGGCCCCGATGCCGGCCCGCACCGGTCGCGACACCTCGCTGCCCGCAGCCAGCGCGGCCATCGTCATCGCCTTGCTGGCGGGGATGGCCGCCGAGCTCCAAGCGATCGTCCCGGCCGAGTTGCTCACGGTGCTCGTGGGCCTCGCCGTGCTGGGGGTCCTCACCCACGCCATCCGTCAGATCGCAGCCAGCGACCTGGTGCTCGGTCCGGTCCTCGCGTTCGCTATCGCGCTGTCGGATCTCACGCTGCTGGGTCTCGGCAGGTTCTTCTGGGCGCTCGTCATCGGGCTGGGTACATCCCTGCTGGTCGAGCGGGACGCGTGGCCGGACCTCACCCGACGTCGTCGGTCGGCAGGGTGAGCGTGAAGACCGCGCCCCCCTCGTCCTCCCGGTTGGCGGCCTGGATCCGACCCCCGTGCGATGCGGCGATCTGCGCGACGATCGACAGTCCCAGCCCAGAACCTGGAGCGCCCCGCGCTTCCGGGGCGCGGTAGAAGCGGTCGAAGATGCGGTCGAGGTACTGCGGTGCGATGCCCGGTCCCCGGTCGGCGACGCGGAGGACGGCCTCCCGATCCTGTTGCTCGACCGCGACCTCGAGCGGCCCGTCGCCGCCGTACTTCAGGGCGTTGTCGAGGAGGTTGCGGATCGCACGCTCCAACCGGTCGCGGTCGCCCACCACCGTCGCCGGCATCGCCCTCAAGTGGATCCGATCGTCGGTCGTCGCGCGCCGGACGACCTCGCCGGCGACCTGATCGAGCCGTACGGGTGCCGCGGCCTGCACGGGGCGGTCGCCGCGCGCAAGCTCGACGAGATCACCGACCATGCGCGCGAACTCGTCGAGCTGGTCCACGACGTCGCCGACCAGCCGGCGCCGGCCCTCCGGGTCCAGACGCTCGGCTTCCGCCAGCACCTCCACGTTGGTCCGCAGGCTCGTGAGGGGGGTGCGCAGCTCGTGGGAGGCGTCGGCGACCAGCTGCTCCTGGGCGTGCCGCGCCTGCTCGAGGTTCGCGAGCATCGTGTTGACGGTCGCGGCGAGCCGTCCGATCTCGTCGTCGCGTTCCACGGCGATGCGCTGGCTGAGGTCCTGGGTCGTGGCGACCTCCTCAGCGAGGCGGGTGAGCTCGTCGACCGGCCGGGTCGCCCGCCGTGCGACCGCCGTTCCGAGGACCGAGGCCAGCGCGATACCGCCGAGGGAGCCGATCGCGAGCCGGCGCCGCAGGGTGCGCAACGTCGCCTGCACCTCGTCCACCGGGCGCGCGACCTGTGCTGCCACGTCCCGCTCGACGGGGAACGTCAGCACTCGGACCGGGTCACCATCCACGCGCACCGTCTCGAAGAACGCGTCACGCTCGCCCGCCGCGACGTCCGTGACCTGCTCGCCGACGGGCAACGGTTCCACGTCGAGCGCCCCCAGCACCTGCCCGCGGGAGGACACGTACTGGATGAAGCCCCCGGCGCCCCCGAAGCGGCCGGGTGGGCGCGGTCCGGACACCCGGGGCCCCGGGCGCGGGGACCGGAACTCGCGGGCCAGATCGACGAGCGACCGGTCCACGGAATCCCGCAACGTCCGCGCCGTCGCCAGGTAGATCCCGGTCGACGCGGCCAACACGGCGATCGCGACGGCGACGGCTGCGATGACGGCGATCCTCGTCCGTAGCGTCACGGTTCGCGCAGGACGTACCCGAACCCACGCACCGTGTGGATCAGGCGCGGCTCGTCCCCGGCCTCGAGCTTCCGGCGGAGGTACCCCACGTACACCTCGACCGTGTTCGGATCGGTGTCGCTCGCGAACCCCCACGCCCGCTCGAGCAGCCCCTCCTTGGAGAGGACGTGCCGGGGTTCGTCGAGGAAGGCCATCAGCAGGTCGTACTCGGTCGGGGTGAGCTCGATGCGCCGGCCTCCCCGTCGGACCTCGAGCGTGTCCGTGTCGACGGTCAGATCGGCGAACCGGCGTACAGACGGGTCGCGAGCGGGTCCCGTCCGACGCAACAGGACCCGCAACCGGGCGAGGAGCTCCTCGAGCGCGAAGGGCTTCACGAGGTAGTCGTCGGCGCCGGTCTCGAGCCCCTCCACGCGTTCCGGGACGGCGTCCCTCGCGGTCAGCATGAGGATCGGGACCTGGACCGCGTCCTGCCGCAACCGCCGGGTGAGCGCGAGCCCGTCGACCCCGGGCATCATCACGTCGAGCACGATCGCGTCGGGCTCGGCGCGCTGCACGGCTCGGAGGGCCTCCATGCCGTCGCTGGCGAGGGTCACCTCGTAGCCGTGCAGCGCCAGGGCCCGCTCGAGGGACTCCCGAACGGCGCGGTCGTCGTCCACGACCAGGATCGTCGGGCTCGTCATCGTCCCTCCCGTCGGGCCGAGCCTACGCCCGACCGGACCGGTCAGTACGTGCCGAGCGTGACCGGGATCGCGACCTCCTGACCGTCACGGACGATCGTGAGACGCACCTGGTCGCCTGGCTGGTACCCGCGGATCGCGGCGGCGAGGTCGACCATCGAGGAGACCTGCTCGCCGTCGACCGCGGTCACGATGTCACCGTCCTGGAGACCGGCGTCGTGGGCGGCGCTGCCGGGTTCCACCCGGACGATCAGCGCCCCGCGGTCGATCGTCAGGCCGTAGGCCTCTGCGACCCTCGCGTCCACCTCCTGGCCGTTGATCCCCAGACGGGCCCACCGCACCTGGCCGTCCTCGATCAGTTGGTCGGCGACCGATGTGGCCGTCGTGGCCGGGACCGCGAACCCGATGCCCGCCGAGCTGCCCGACCGGGACAGGATCGCGGTGTTGATCCCGATCACGCGTCCACGGTCGTCGACGAGCGCGCCACCGGAGTTACCGGGGTTGATCGGAGCGTCGGTCTGGACCATCCCGACCATCGTGTTCGCGCCGCCGGAGAGGGTCCGGTCGAGCGCGCTGACGATCCCCGACGTCACGGAGCCTTCGAGCCCGAAGGGCGAGCCGATCGCGACGGCGGTGTCACCGACCGTCGGTGCGGAGCTCGTTCGCCGTCGATCACACCGACGTCGCCCGTCTTCAGCCACCCGTCGTGCGTTCGAGGATCCGCGGGATCGTGAGCTGCACTCTCGCGAACGTCGCTGCCGGGAGCCCGGTCGCGTCCACCTTCAGGACCGCGAGGTCGCTCGTCGGGTCGGTCCCGACCACCTCGGCGGGGTGGGTGGTGCCGTCGGCGAGGGTGACCTCGACCGCACCGGCTCCCTCGACGACGTGGTTGTTCGTCACGAGGTACCCGTCGGAGCGGTAGATCACGGCGCTGCCTTCACCGACCTGGCGCCCGCCCGGTCCGCTGAGGATCTCGACACCGGCAACGGAGGGGGCGACGTCAGCCGCTACCTCCGACACGGTCATGAGTCCACCGGGATCGTTCCCCACGCCCTCGGCGGGATCGTTCACGGCGACCGCCGGCTCCCCACGCGGGGTCGGCGTGGCGGCCGGCTCGTCGGTCCAGCTGGCGATGCCGCCCGTCACCACCGCGGAGACCGCCGCGGCGATGACGGCCGTCGCGACCCTCGAGCGTGAGCCCTCGGGAGCCCTGCTGGGTGGTCCGGCGTCGTGCCCCCGGAACGGTGGCTGCTCGGTCGCCTCGGGGCGTTCGAGCGTGGGTGTGCTGGTGTGGGACGTGTTCGTCATCGGGTGTCCCCTGTCTCGTCGTTCGTGCGGCCGTGGGGTCGTTCGTCCGGACCCGGACCGTCGAAGTGACGGAACCGCCGGTCGTGGTGGCGTCCCAACGGCAGGACGCCGTCCTCGGCGGCCTCGAGGATCGCCTCGGCCTGCTCCTGGGTGAGGTCCCCGTCCTCCACCGCGTCGGCGAGCCGTTCCTCGAGCGCGGTGAGTCGGCGCTCCCGCAGCTGTTCCTGCAGGTCCGCTCGGACGTTGCGCAGGGCGTCGTCGACACGGGCCCGGTCGATGCCGAGCTCGTCGGCCAGGGCGGCGGCGAAAGCGTCCGCATGTGCGCCCCGGTTGGCGTGGCCGTTCGACTCCTCCTGCGGGGTCGGCGGGTCGTCCTGGGCGGTCGCCGGGATGACGGCGCCGACCACCAGGACGCCCGCGACGGCGGTCGTCGCCAGTCCGGCCTTCACCTTTCCGCTGCGCTCCATGATGGTCCTCCTCCGTGGTCTGGTCCGATCACAAGGAGGAGGGTCGCCCCCGTTCCTGAGAGACCGCTGAGTGCGGGCTCAGGTCGTGGCGGCGGGCTCCAACCGCCGGAGACCGGCCAGCTTCACGACCCCCATGACGAGGCTGAGGTCGGCGACGACGGCGACGGTCCAGCGGACCCCGGTCGCTGCACCTGTGGGGTCGAGGACGGCCGCCACCAGGGCGATGGCCGCGAAGACCAGGTCGACGGCAGCCAGCCCGGCGACACCTCGGCGCGTCGGGGTCCTGGCGACCAGGAGGTTCTCGATCCCGTAGGCGATGAGCACGAGACCGATGATCCGGAGGGGCATCGCCTCCACCCCGGTGGGGCCGCTCAGCCATCCTGCGGCCGGTATCAGGGCGACCCCGGCGGCCGCGTTGGCGACCCCGTCGAGCTGGAGCGTGCGGGTGAGCAGTGTGCGGTTCACGACGGTTCCTCTCATCCGATCTGGTACGTGACGATCGCGATCGCGACCGGGGAGCCCTCGGCGGCGACCTCGACCCGGACGTTGACGAGCCGGCGTCCCCGTCGGACGACCTGCGCCGCTGCCACGAGGTCCTGACCGTCGGCGGGCGCGAGGTAGTCGACGGACAACGAGACCGTCGCGCCGCGCAGCCGCTCCGGGACCTCCGCCCCTGCCCAGGCCGCAGCCATCGCCGAGGTGTCGATCAGCGTGGCGATCGCCCCGCCGTGCACCACGTCGCCCATGGTCGCCAGCTCCGGTCGGTAGGGGAGCATGAGCTCCGCCTCGCCGTCGCCGAGCGACGACAGCTCGATCCCCAGGTGGCCGACGAACGGGCTCTGCGGCAGGAACTCCCGCATCACCTCGCTCCCGTCGGTCGGTGCGCGCTCCTCCATGTCCGGTCCTCTCGATCGCGTGTTGTCACGGTGGACGCGGCGGGTGTACCTGTCCATCACCTCGGAGGTGAAGACGCCAGAGGTCGCTCCCGGTTAGGTTGCCCCCATGGCTGATGACACGACCTTCGGGACGCGGTTGCGCGAGTGGCGCGAGCGCCGTCACCTCACGCAACTGGATCTGTCGCTGCGCGCTGATGTCTCGACGAAGCACATCAGCTACCTCGAGACGGGACGCTCGAAGCCGAGCCGCGAGATGGTGTTGGAACTCGCGGAGCACCTGGAGGTCCCGCTCCGGGACCGCAACGAGCTGTTGGTCGCCGCCGGCTTCGCTCCCGCGCACGGCGAACGTCCGCTGGATGCCCCGGAGATGGGGGTCGTGCGTGCGGCGATCGACCAGGTGCTCGAGGGGCACGAGCCGTATCCCGCGATCGCGGTCGACCGGTACTGGAACCTCGTCTCGATGAACGCTGCTGCTGCGGTCCTCGCCTCCGCGGTCCCGCCGGAGCTGATGGGACCGCCCCCGAACGTCTACCGGATGAGCCTCCACCCGGATGGGCTCGCCCCGCTGGTCATCAACTTCGCGGAGTTCGCCCACCACCTGCTCGCCCGGCTGCGGCACGACGCCAGGGTGTCCGCCGACCCCGAGTTGGGGGCGCTCCTGGAGGAGGTGGAGAGCTACCCGACCGTGCGGGCCCTGCCGCGCCCGTCGGTCGATCACCGGTCGGTGGTCGTGCCGGTCCGGCTCCGCCACCCTCGTGGCGAGCTGGCCATGTTCACGACGATCGCCACGTTCGGAACGCCGGTCGATGTCACGGTCGCGGAGCTCGCGATCGAGACGTTCTTCCCCGCCGATGCCGAGACCGCCCGCCGGTTGCAGCGTCTCGCCGACGAGGCCGAGGACGCCGCGTAGGTCGCCCGCTCGTCGGCGACGTGCCATGGTGGGGTCACGCGTCGGGAGGAGCGACCGTGGAGCACGTCAACCTCGGGACCTCGGGCCTCAAGGTGTCACGCATCTGCCTCGGGATGATGTCCTACGGGACCAGCGACTGGCGTCCGTGGGTCCTCGACGAGGCGGACGCCGAACCGTTCGTGCAGCGCGCGCTGGAGCTCGGCATCACCTTCTTCGACACGGCCGACATGTACTCGGCGGGGGTGAGCGAGGAGGTCACGGGGCGCCTCCTCGGCACGCACGTCGCCCGGGACGAGGTCGTGGTCGCGACCAAGGTCTTCTTCCCCACCCGCGACGACGACCCGAACGCGCGTGGGCTGAACCGCAAGCACATCCTCGAGGCGATCGACCGATCGCTGGAGCGACTGGGGATGGAGTACGTCGACCTCTACCAGATCCACCGGTGGGACCCGACCACGCCGATCGAGGAGACGATGGAGGCGCTGCACGACGTCGTGCGATCTGGCAAGGCGCGCTACATCGGGGCGTCGAGCATGTACGCCTGGCAGTTCGCGAAGGCGCAGCACGTCGCGGAGCGCAACGGGTGGACCCGGTTCGTGTCGATGCAGCCGCACTACAACCTGATCTACCGCGAGGAGGAGCGCGAGATGCTGCCGCTCTGCCTCGACCACGGGGTCGGGGTGCTGCCCTGGAGCCCGCTCGCGCGTGGGTTGCTCGCCGGGACGCGGACGCGGGACGGGGACCGTCGGACCACGCGGGCAGAGACCGATGAGTACGGCGACCACCTGTACGGCTTCGGGGACACCTCGTTCGACATCGCGGACCGGGTCGCCGAGGTGGCGGAGGGCAGGGGGGTCACGCCGGCCCAGGTCGCACTGGCCTGGCTGCTGCACCAGCCGGCCGTGACGGCCCCGATCGTCGGCGCCACGAAGCTCGAGCACCTCGAGCAGGCTGCGGCCGCCGTCGACGTGGATCTCAGCGACGACGAGCTCGACCACCTCGGCGAGCTGTACCACCCGCAGCCGATCCGCGGGCACGGCTGACGTCACACGGGGCGCAGCACCCCGTCGTCGACGTCCAGCACGAACCCGGCCACCGTCACGTCGTCGGGCAGCGTCGAACGGACCCGCTCGACGTCCTCGTGCACGCTCGCCTCGACGTCCTCGAACGCGCCCAGGGGCACGTCGGGAAGCGTGACCCCTGCATCGGCGATCGCGTCGGCCAGCGCGCCCTCGTCGGTGGCCATGCCACACCGGCTGTGGTGGATCACCGCGACCTCCCGGACGCCGAGCTCGACCACCGACACCGCCAGCGAGCGCAGCGCGTCATCGCTGGCACGCCCCCCGGCGTTCGCGATCACGTGCGCGTCGCCCCGTGCGAGGCCGAGCACGTCCAATGGGTGGACCCGTGCGTCCATGCAGGTCAGCACGGCCAGGTGCCGTTCCGGCGGCGCCGGCCGGCCGCCCGCGAAGCCCTCGAAGGCGCGGTTGTCGTTGACGATCCGTTCCAGCTCGCTCAACTCAGCTCCTTTAGATCCAGCTGTCGAACCACCAGCGCTGACGGACGGCGTCGTGGTCCATCTCGAGGCCGGTGAGGACGGGGTAGAAGTACACGAACGCGGCCACGGCCAGGACGGCGATCACCGCCCCGACGACCGCTCCGGGCGTCGTCGCGGTCTCACGCAGCGGCCGGCCACGCCGCAGCGCCCGTCGTTCACGGACCTCGTCGATCCACCGGACCGCGTACGCGACCGCCAGCGCCAGGAACGGGACGACCGGGACCATGTAGAAGAAGAACGCCGGTCTGGACACGATCAACCACGGGACGAACTGCACGGCCCAGAACGCGATGATGAACCACGCCCGCCGGTCCCGTTTCCACGCCCCGATCGCCAACGGCACCAGCGCCACGAGCGAGAACCACCACAGCACGGGGTTGCCTAGGGCGATGATCTCGCCCGCGTTGCCCTGCTCGACCCGGCACGGTTCGGGCTCCTCGACCTCACCCTCGTCGTTGGTCGTTGCCACGCCCTTGGCGCGTTCCTCGCTGCAGGTCTCCCAGTAGTAGACGACCGGTCGCCCCATGACCGGCCACGTGTAGGCGGGCGCCCGGTAGGGGTGGTCCGCCTCGAGGTCCTGGTGGAAGTTGAAGATGGCGACCTGGTAGTCGACGAGGCCCTCGAGGCGGCCGGGGATCGACACGTGGCAGGGCTCCTGCGGCTCGCCATCGTCGGTGACGCACACGTCGTCGCCCTCGGACGTGTGCGCGTAGTTCACCAACCACGGGATGTACGAGACGACGTAGACGCCCGCCGGGACGAGCACGAACACGAGGAACATGGAGGCGAACAGGCGCACGATCCCCGTCCGCAGCTGCAGTCCGAGGCGCCGCCGCCACGCCAACTCCCAACCGAGCACGATGAGCACGGCTGCGGCCATCGGGAGCAGGCCCGACCACTTCGTCGCGATCGCCAGCCCGAACGCGACGCCCGCCAGCCACCGGTAGGGGTGGCTGCGGGTCGGCAGCTCGTCGAGCGTGGTGCCTCGGTCACGCCGAGGTCGCTCGCCCGCAACCTCCGGATCGGTCACGCCGATGGGCCCCGGGTCGTCGTCGGCGCCGCCGGCCTGCACGGGCAGACGCAGCTGCTCGAGCTCCTCGCCATCGGGGGGCCGCCGCGGCGCGAGGTCACGGGGGTCCTCGCCGAGACCGCTGTGGTCGTGGTCCACGAGCAGCAGCCACGCCCCGAGCGCGACGAACATCGCGAGGAAGATGTCCAGCATCGAGATCCGGGACTGGACGAACAGCAGCCCATCGGTCGCCGCCAGGATCGCGGCCAGGGCTGCCGCGCCGCGCCACCGCAGGAGCCGACCGGCCATCAGGTAGACGAGCAACACCAGGAGCGCGCCCGCGACGGCAGCAGCGATCCGCCACCCGAACGCGTCGTCCCCGAAGACCTGGATGCCGGCGGCGATGAGCCACTTGCCGACCGGCGGGTGGACCGCGAAGCCCTCCTCGACCCCCTGCATCAGGTAGTAGCGCGCGTCCTCGGCGTAGTAGGTCTCGTCGAAGATGATCCGATCCGGGTGACTGAGCGCCATGACGCGCAGTGCCCCGGCCACGAGGACGAGGAGGACCGGGATCAAGGTGCGGGCGCGTCGGCTGGTCACGGGGCGGTGAGCCTACCCGCCGACCCGCTCCGTTCCGGGGCTACCGTCGGGTCGTGGAGGACGCACGCGGACAGCCGGCAGCGGGACGCCTCGTCGTCGTATCGACCCCGATCGGGAACCTGGAGGACCTGTCTCCCCGCGCGGTCGCGACCCTGCGGGACGCCGATCTGATCGCCGCCGAGGACACCCGTCGGACCGGCCGGCTGCTCGCACACGCGGACATCGACACGCCCCAGGTCTCCTACCACGACCACAACGCCCAGGAGCGTGCGCCCGAACTCGTCGACCGGATCCTCACCGGGGCCACGGTCGCGCTCGTCACGGATGCGGGCACGCCCGCCGTGTCCGATCCCGGCTACCGGCTCGTGCGGGCCTGCGTCGACGAGGGCGTGACGGTCGAGGCCGTCCCGGGACCGTCCGCGGTCCTCCACGCCCTGGTCGTCGCGGGACTGCCCACCGACCGTTTCGCGTTCGAGGGGTTCCTGCCGCGCAAAGGCGCTTCCCGCAACCAGCGTCTCGAGGACCTGCGTTCGGAACGGCGGACGATCGTCCTGTACCTGTCACCCCACCGTGGCGAGGCCGACCTGGAGGATCTGGCGGAGGCGCTCGGTCCACAGCGTCCCGCCGCGCTGTGCCGCGAGCTGACCAAGCTGCACGAGGAGGTCGTGCGCGCCCCGCTCGGTGACCTCGCGGCCCGCGTCGCCGAGCACGGGGTGCGGGGCGAGGCGACGCTCGTGGTCGGCGGCGCCCCCGACCCCGCCGCCGACCGGGATCGCTCACCGGGCGCGCTCGTGGACGCCGTGCGGTTACGGATCGAGGCCGGACTCGACAAGAAGACGGCGATCGCCGAGGTCGCGGCCGACCTGGCCGTCCCGAAGCGGGACGTCTACCAGGCGGTCGTGGACGCCGGCGGGTCCTGACGCGGCTCCTCGTCGTAGCGAGGGGGACCGCCGCGCTCCTGCTCGCCGGGTGCGTCCTCCCGCGAGCCGGAGCTGGGGGACCACGAGGACAGACGGGAGACCGTGGACGGATGCTCGGCCGCGGCCGGCTCGGGCTCGGGGCGCGTACGCATCCGGTCGTCGAGACCACCCAGTGCAGCGACACACCCCCGGCACACGGCCTTCTCCCGGAACGTCTGCAGCTCCTCATCGCTGCGGCAGAACACGCAGTGGTCGGCGGGCTTGGTGAGGACCACCCGGTCGCCCTCGACGTGGACCTCGACCGCGTCGCCCTCGCGCATGGAGAGGGACCGACGGATCCCGGCGGGGATGACCACCCGTCCGAGATCGTCGACCTTGCGTCGGATGCCGGTGTTCATGACGGATGCCTCGGAGGATCGGAGGTGGGTGGAGGGAGCCGGAGCGGTCGGGGCCCACGATCGGCGCGAGCGTACGTCCGTGCCGCACCGGGTCGCAACGGGTCGGAGGTCCCGAGCTGGGTAGGCTCGACGCCCCTCCGGCTCCCAAGCCCCGTGGGTGCGATCACGCCATGGCCTTCTACATCACGACGCCGATCTACTACGTCAACGACGTGCCGCACCTGGGTCACGCGTACACGACGCTCGCGGCTGACGCGCTGGCGCGCTTCCACCGTCTGCTCGGTGAGGACGTGCACTTCCTGACGGGCACCGACGAGCACGGCCAGAAGGTGATGCGGACCGCCGAGGAGCAGGGCACGACCCCGCGCGAGTGGGCGGACTCGATCGTGCCGCGCTGGCACGAGGTCTGGGACCTGCTCGACATCACCAACGACGACTTCATCCGGACCACCGAGGACCGGCACACCGCGCGCGTCCAGGATTTCGTCCAGGACATCTACGACAAGGGCGACATCTACAAGGGCACCTACGAGGGCCCGTACTGCGTATCGTGCGAGGAGTTCAAGGAGCCGGGGGAGCTGCTCGACGGCGAGCTCTGCCCGATCCACGAACGACCGGTCGAGCACCTCGAAGAGGACAACTGGTTCTTCCGGCTGTCCGCCTACCAGGACCGCCTTCTGGAGCTGTACGACCAGCGTCCGGACTTCGTGCGGCCGGAGGTCCGCTTGAACGAGGTCAGGAGCTTCGTCGCGGACGGGTTGAAGGACCTGTCCCTGTCGCGGTCCTCGTTCGACTGGGGTGTGCCGGTGCCCTGGGATCCGGACCAGGTGATCTACGTGTGGATCGACGCCCTGCAGAACTACATCACGGCGGCCGGGTACGGGGCCGATCCCGAGCGGTTCGCGCAGCTGTGGCCCGCGGACGTCCACCTGATCGGCAAGGACATCCTGCGGTTCCACGCGGTGATCTGGCCGGCCATGCTGATGGCGGCCGGTATCGAGCCGCCCCGCCAGGTCTGGGCACACGGGTTCCTGCTGGCGGGCGGCAAGAAGATGTCCAAGACCGGGTCGATCACGGCGGTCCATCCGCGCGAGATCGTCGAGACGTACGGCGCGGACACGCTGCGCTACTACTTCCTCCGCGAGATCTCGTTCGGTCAGGACGGCAACTTCTCGTTCGAGGCGCTGCACGACCGGTACACGACCGACCTCGCCAACGATCTCGGCAACCTCGTCAACCGCGTGCTCAACATGGCCGAGCGGTACCTGGACGGGGTCGTCCCCGAGCCGACCGTCGACGACTCGGAGGCCGGTCGGCAGCTGGCCGAGGACCGTCGCTCCGCGGTCGACGGCGTGACCTCCTCCCTCGGCCAGCTGGACTTCCGCCGGGCCCTCGAGGACCTGTGGGTGCTCGTCCGTGGCGCCAACCGCTACGTCGACACGACCACGCCGTGGGCGCTCAACAAGGAGGGCCGCGACGAGGAGCTCGCCACGGCGATGTACACGCTCCTGGACACGCTGCGTGCGACCGCCGTCCTGGTGTCCTGGGTCCTGCCGCGCACGGCGGCCGGCATCTGGGCACAGCTCGGCCTCGACGGCGCCCCGTCCGAGGACCACCTCCCCGGTGGGGTCGAACCGGGACGGCTCCCCGCCGGCACCCGGATCGCCAAGGGGCACGTGCTGTTCCCCCGCGTCGAGCTCGACGACGAGGACGCCGACACCTGACGGGGTGGACGTCCGGGCGGGCTGGCTTCACGCCTCCTGATCGAGGACCTCCGCGGCCAGCTCGTTGGCACGATCCAGCCGCTCGGTGGTCTCCCCGAGGGCGCGTCTGACGTCGCCGAGGTCCTCACGCATCGCTCGCATCTCGTCGATCAGTTCCCGTAGCACCCGCATCTCCTCGACGAGCGCCTCGAGCGTCGGTCCGAGCTCGTTGAGGTTGCGCAGCGCCTTCGTGACGTTGTCCCCGAGCATGCGAGCCTCCTGATCAGCGCCAGTATCCTGCCACGCTCCCGGACGGCCGCTGCGTACGCTCCGGTTCCCGGAGCTCCGGCAGATCCGTCGCAACCCTCCGGCCCTCCCACGCGTGTGACGGGATGGAGGGGCGCCCAGGCCGGACCGTCCGGACCTCCCGCGCCGAAGAGATGGGAGCCGACGTGCTGAGCGTGCTGCGGGCACGCAGCGAGGACAAGGCGGAGTCGTTCGCCGAGGTCTTCAACGCGCACCACCGCCGTGCGGTGCGTCTGGCCTACCTCCTGACGAGCGATGCGAACGTCGCCGAGGACGTCGTCGCCGAGGCCTTCGCGAACGTCTGGGTGAAGTGGGACAAGGGCCGCGTCGACGACGTCGGCCCCTACCTGCGTCGGGCCGTCGTGAACAACATCCGCAGTCGCCACCGCCGGAAGGTGGTCGCGATGCGGGAGGCGGAGCGACGGTCGGGCGACGCGCGGGGCGTGCGGACCTACGACGAGGACGCCGCCGACCGCGACGAGCTCTGGCAGGCACTCCAACGGCTGCCCGACCGGCAGCGCGCCGCGATCGTGCTGCGCTACTACGAGGATCTCTCCGAGGCCGACACGGCCGAGGCCCTCGGGGTCAGCGTGGGCACGGTCAAGTCGCAGGTGTCACGCGGGATGGACCGTCTCCGGGAGCTGCTCGCGTGGACGCGCGAGGACGGCCCCGACGACGGGCTTCCCGTCCCAGGAGGTGAGGGCCGATGAACGAGCTGGAACGCCGTCTACGCGAGGGTCTGCGGGCACGGGCCGAGGACGTTGAGCCCACCGCGGAGCTGTGGCTCGAGGTCCAGGAACGGCGCGAGCGCAAGCGCCGTCTGCGGTGGGTCGGGGCGGTCGCGACCGCGGCAGCTGCCGTGGTGGTCGCGGTCGTCGCGGTGCCCTTCGCCATAGACGCGCTCCAGCAGGAGGGCACCGGGGTGATCCTCGGGGAGCCGCCGGCGACGGCCCCCCCGACGGAGCCCGCGACCCCCACCGGGTCCCCGGCGACCGGCGGCGAGACACCTCTCGCCGGTCGCTCCTTCGCGACCGACGGGACGGGCCTCTACGAGCTGGCGCCCGACGGGACCGTCGGCGAACGCATCTGGCGCTTCCCCAGAGAGGGTGGGTCCGGGATCGTCGCGTTCGACATCCGGCCGGCCGTGGAGAGCCAGGATCCGCGGACCATCATCCTGGCGATGCTGACCGAAGCCGAGGGCACGTACGACCTGCGCTGGGCGACGATCCGGTACCCGGATGCGGGCGGACCCTCGGTGGACGTCGAGGTGTTCCCCGACCCCTACAACGTCATCAACCACCAGGTCGGTGGGTCCGTGCCCGCCCCGGTGTGGTCGCCGGACGGCAGCCACCTCGCGTTCGTCGAGGACGGGGACGAGGGCGAGCCCGGGCTGCGGGTGATCGGGTGGAGTCAGGACGGCCCCGGGACCGACCGGACCGCGGACGACAACGCCTCGTACGGCTACCCGATCTTCCCGCGAGGGGTCGACGCCCGACTCCAGGAGTGGGTGTGGGACACCCAAGGACCAGGTGCCGAACGATCGGGGCGCATCCTGGCCACCGCGGTGGGCGGGGGCGGGCACGCGCTCGAGGTGCAGCGACAGGGCGACGGCGCGGTCCCCTACATCCGGACCGTCGACATCCCGGCTGACGGTGCCCTGTTCGACGTCGCCGAGCCGCTGGCGGGTGAGCTGTTCCAGCTCACGGCCCAGGGAAGTGGCGAGAGCGTGATAGACCTCACGCTCACCCGGACCTCCCCCGACGGGGACGAGGAGCTGCCGCTCCCGGCGGAACTGGACGAGCTGCGGAGCAGCGACCCCTCCGGGATCTGGATGAACGCCGCAGCGGGCGGCGTGCTCGTCGGCGATCGCGACCGCGTCTGGCTCGTGACGATGGACCGCGCGGGTGAGTGGGGGACCACCGCCGTGGAGGCCGGGCTCACCTACGCCGACGGGTCCGGCTGACCCCCACGGGCCGCGGCCGGGGCGGTCCAGCAGGGTGTCCGTTACGATGCCGCTGCCACCGATCGGTGGCGCACCATGCATCGTCCGGACCGGACAGACGGGGGACCCCCCGACGATGCACGTCCGCGTCCTCCCCCGGGAGCCCGAGGAAGCGTCGACCGTGTCCGACATCACCTACGTCGACACCCACTGCCACCTCGATCACCACGAGGGGCTGCGCGCCGCCGAGCAGATCGACCGCGCAGCCGGAGCTGACGTGTCGATCCTGATCACGGTCGGCACGGACCTGGCGTCCTCCGCGCAGTCGGTGCAGACCGCCAACCAGCACGAGAACGTCTGGGCGACGGTCGGGATCCACCCGAACGACTCGATGGAGGCTACGCCCCACACGATCGATTGCGTCGCCCGCCTCGCCGCCCAGCCGGGCGTCGTCGGCATCGGCGAGACCGGACTCGACTACTACCGCGACTGGGCGCCCGTCGAACGGCAGAAGTGGACCTTCCGGCAGCACATCGAGCTGGCCAAGGAGCATGACAAGGCGCTGATCATCCACTGTCGCGACGCCTGGGACGACACGCTCGACATCCTCGACGACGAGGGCGCGCCCGAGCGCACCGTGCTGCATTGCTTCTCTGGCGACGCGGAGCTGGCCAAGCACTGCGCCGACGCTGGGTACTTCCTCTCGTACGCGGGCAACGTCACGTTCACCAACGCCCCGGACCTCCGGGAAGCGGCGGCGGCCACGCCGATGGACGCCATCCTCACCGAGACCGATTCTCCCTTCCTGACCCCGCACCCGCACCGGGGCGAGTCCAACGACCCGTCGCGGATCCCGCTGGTCGCGGCCTGCCTCGCCGACGTGAAGGGCGTGCCCGTCGAGGAGCTCGCCGCAGCCACCGTCGCGAACGCCCGACGAGCCTTCGCCCTGCCCGGTAGCTGACGCCGAGCAGGAGGGGCGAACCGATCCGTCGAACACCGTCCTGGATGCGCCTCCGGTTCCTGCTCCGTCAGCTCGTCGCCCTCAGCGTGGTCGGCGGGCTGCTCGCGTGGTTCGCGGTCTCGGCCGGTACCGACATCACGATCGAGGCCGACGGACGACGGATCGCGGCCAACACCTACGCGGGGACGGTCGCCGACGCCCTGGATGACGCCGGCGTCGTGCTCGGCGCGCAGGATCGCGTGGAGCCCTCGCTCGACCAGCCGATCGTCGACGGGGATGCGATCCGGGTGACCAGGGCGGTCCCGGTCGTCCTCAGGATCGAAGGGGTCGGCGCGGACCGCATGCGCGTGCCAGCCCGGACCGTCGCAGAGGTCGTCCACGCGGCCGGCCTCGAGCCGATCAGTGCGCTCGCCGTGACCCCGTCCCTCGAGACCGCGATCTCGCCTGGGGCGGTGATCTCCGTCCGACTGCCGATCACGGTCACGATCGCGGCGGACGGCCAGGAACGCGAGGTGACCGGTGATGCGTCGACCGTCGGGGGGTTCCTGGACCTGGCCGGTCTCGACGTGGGACCCGACGACGAGATCGCCCCACAGCCGGGGACCACCCCGCACGACGGACTGCGGATCGAGGTCCGGCGGGTCGACCTCAGCGAGGTGGTAGAGGAGGTCGCCCTGCCGTTCTCCGAGGAGCGCCACGAGACGGACACGCTCGAGCGGGGCCAGACCCGCGTCGTGCAGGAGGGCGAGGAGGGGCTGCGGCTGGACACCTGGCGGGTCCGCGCCGTCGACGGCGTGGAGGTCTCCCGCGAGAAGGTCTCCGAGGAGGTCTTCCGGGAGCCACGCCCCCGCATCGTCGAGGTCGGCACCCGTCATCCTCAGCCGTGCTGCGCCGGTGCCGGACACGCGCAGAGCGGCGCCGCATCATGGTACGACTCGCCGCACGGCAGCTACACGGCCGCCCATCGGACCTTGCCGATCGGGACCGTCGTGACGGTGACCAACACGGCGAACGGCGCCTCCGTGCGGGTGCGTATCGCCGACCGGGGACCGTTCGTCGAGGGGCGCGTGATCGATCTGGACCGGGTCGCGTTCAGCGAGCTCGCGTCGCTGTCGACCGGGGTGATCCGCGTCGAGGTCACCTGGTAGCCGGTCGGTTCGGGTGGCCTCCACGGGCAACCTACGCTGCGCTCATGTCCGGGGACCCCCGCACGACCGATCCGCTCACGCCGACCGACGTCCGCCGGCTCCTCGACCAACACGGCCTGGCGCCCCGGCGCTCCGACGGGCAGAACTTCGTGGTCGACCCGAACACGGTCCGCAAGATCGTCCGGGATGCGGGGGTCACCGGCCGGGACCACGTGCTCGAGTTCGGTCCCGGATTGGGGTCGTTGACGGTGGCTCTCGCCGAGGTCGCCGCCTACGTCACCGCGATCGAGGTCGACGCCGGGTTCGTGGAGGTCCTGGGACGGTCCCTCGGGCACCGGGACGATGTCCACATCGTCCACGGGGACGCGCTGGCCACGGACCTCACGGACCTGATCGAGAGCAGTAGGCACGGTCCGGCGCGGCTCGTCGCGAACCTGCCCTACAACGTGGCCACCCCGATGGTCTTCCACGCGCTCGCCTGTCCCCTGGTCACGGACGCGTTCGTGATGGTGCAGCGCGAGGTCGGCGAACGGTGGGGCGCCCGCCCGGGGGATGGGGCGTACTCGGGGGTGAGCGCGAAGCTGGCGTTGCTCGTCGAGGTCGAGGTCGTCGCCGACGTCCCGCGGACCGTCTTCCTCCCGGTGCCGAACGTGGACAGCGTGACCGTCCGACTCGTCCGCCGGACCGACGCCGTCGAGCCCGAGCGGTACGCCGATATCGCCGGGGTGATCGACGCGGCGTTCGCGACACGGCGCAAGACGATCCGCAACGCGCTGGGACGGGTGCACGACAGGGACGAGCTGGACCGGGCGTTCGCCGACGCAGACGTCGATCCGGGAGCGCGGGCCGAGGAGCTCGCCCCCGCCGACTTCCGGCGCCTGGCGTCCGCCCTGGTGGGGGACGGGCGACCGTGACCACGTCGGATCACGTGTCGGCGACGATCGGAGCGCGGGTCCCAGCGAAGATCAACCTGTTCCTGGCCGTCCGGGGGCTCCGCCGCGACGGGTACCACGAGATCGTGACGATCCTGCACACCGTGGAGCTGTTCGACCAGCTCTCGGTGCGTCTCGAGGGATCCAGGACCGCCTGCTACCACCCAGCGGCCAGACGGCTCATGGAGATCGAGTTCGAGCACGACGCGGGTCACGTCGTGCCGGGCCAGAACGACAACCTGGTGGTCCGGGCCGCGCAGCTGCTTGTCGAGACGCTGGGACCGCCCGTCGGGGACGACGACGTCGAGGTCGACCGCCCCGTCACCCGGATCCACCTCCACAAGGCGATCCCCGTTGCCGCCGGGATGGCAGGGGGGTCGGCGGACGCCGCCGCGACCCTGGTGGCGCTCAACCACCTGTGGGACTGCGGTCTGACGGCGGATGAGCTGCGGGAGCTGGGCGGCGAGCTGGGTGCCGACGTGCCGTTCTGCGTGACGGGCGGGACCGCACTCGCGACCGGGACCGGCGCGTCCACCGCGCAGGTGCTCAGCCGCGGGTGGTACGACTGGGTGATCGCCATCGACGACCGCCCCCTCGCGACCCAGGACGTCTACGGCGCTTGGGACGAGCACTGCGAGCCGAGCGAGGTCGAACCGGACGCCGTGCTCCACGCGCTGCGGACCGAGGACCCCGAAGCCCTCGGTGCCGCGCTGCACAACGACCTCCAGGAGGCCGTGTTCGCGCTCCGACCCGACCTCCGGGATCGACGGCAGGCGCTCCTCGACGCCGATGCCCTCGGTGCGGTGGTCACGGGGTCAGGGCCCACGGTGGTCGCCCTGGCGGCCGGTCCCGGTCACGCCGCCGACATCGCTGCGGAGATCGGCGGGAGCTTCGACCGGGTCCTGGTGGTCCGCTCGCCCGCCGGCGGGCCGGAGCTCCTCCAGGACCGGACCCGTCCGAGGGACCCCGCACGGCGGTAGGCTCGCACGTGCTTTGGGAGGTGGTGTAATCGGCAACACCCCGGCCTTTGGAGCCGGTGTTCAGGGTTCGACCCCCTGCCTCCCAGCTGCCCGTCGCGGTGCTCGACCACGATCTCATCGCCCTCCATGGCGCCCGTCGGAGTGAAACCGACGGATCCGTAGAGTCGGCTCGCCGCGAGGTTGTCCGGGTGGTACGACAGCCGCACGGCCGTGCATCCCGGTTGCTCGAGCAGCCATGACGTGATCGTGCGTGTCGCCGCTGAACCCAGACCGACCCCCTGCTGCGACGCGTCGATCATCAGCCCACCGATCCAACGGGAACCGTCGTCGTCGACCGCCCACATCACGTGGCCGACGACCTCACCGCCGGCGTAGATCGCGAGCGAGTGCCAGTCCGGTTCCAGGAGGGACAGGAGCAGGTACCTGGCCGCCGTCGGGAAGACGTGCTCACGCTGGTCGTCCCTCGGCACGATGTCGGCGACCGCCCGCCAGCCGTCGCCGACCTCCCGGAGCGTCATCGCTCGGCCTCGTCGGTCGCGTAGACCCGCATCGATCATCCGGAGAAGCTACCCACCTACCCGTCCGGGGGTCGACGCCATCGCGGTACGGTGCGCAGCGAGCTGCCGCGATCGGGGGCTGTCGACGTGTCCAGGGGAACGACCGCTGCGGTGGTGCTCGCCGCCGGGCTCGGAACGCGGTTCCGATCCGACCTCGCCAAGGTCATGCACGAGGTCGCGGGGCGCACGATGCTCCGCCACATCCTCGAGGTGCTCCGGCCGCTCGAGCTGGGCCAGGTCGTGGTGGTCGTTGGCCACCAGGCCGACCAGGTCACCGAGGAAGCCGAGGCCGCTGACGTGCCGGGCCTGACCACCGCTCTGCAGGAGGATCAGCTCGGGACGGGACACGCCGCAGCGCAGGCGCTCCCGACGCTGGACGACGACATCGACCGTGTCCTCGTCCTGCCAGGTGACGCTCCTCTGCTGACCCCCGAGACCCTTGCACGGCTCCTCGACCAGGACGCCCCAGCCGTGCTGCTCACCACGGAGCTCGACGATCCCACGGGGTACGGACGGATCCTCAGGGATGACACCGGCAACGTCGTCGGGATCGTCGAAGAGGCCGACGCCACCGAGGCCCAGAAGGGCCTGCGCGAGGTGAACGCCGGCATGTACGTGTTCGACGTCGCCCCGCTCGCGGATGCGCTCCAGGACCTCGACTCGGACAACGCCCAGGGCGAGCAGTACCTCACCGACGTCGTCGAGATCCTGGTCGGCGACGACGTCCCGGTCCGCGCCGTGCTGGCCCCTCAGGACGAGGTCCAGGGCGTCAACGACCGCGTCCAGCTGGCGACCGCCGGGGTCGAGCTGCGCCGGCGCACCCTGGAACGGCTCATGCGCGAGGGCGCCACCATCATCGATCCCCGGTCGACCTACGTCGACGTCGGCGTGACCACCGGCCGCGACACCGTGATCCACCCCGGCTGCATCCTCGAGGGGGAGACGCGGATCGGCGAGGGTGCCGAGATCGGCCCGTACACGCGCCTCGTCGACGCGGAGGTCGAGGACGGCGCGACGGTCACGCAGTCCGTGGTCCTCGAGGCGTCGATCGGGCCCGACGCGACCGTCGGCCCCTTCTCGTACCTCCGTCCCGGGACCCGTCTCGAGCGGGGCAGCAAAGCCGGGGCGTTCGTCGAGATCAAGAAGTCCACGGTGGGCGAGGGCTCGAAGGTCCCGCACCTCACGTACATGGGTGACACCACCGTGGGGCGCGACGCGAACGTCGGCGCCGGGACGGTCACGGTGAACTACGACGGGTACGACAAGCACGAGACCCACATCGGCGACGAGGCGTTCATCGGGTCCGGGAGCATGCTGATGGCGCCGGTCCGGATCGGCGACCGGGCGTTCGTCGCCGGAGGTTCCGCCGTCACCGACGACGTGCCGGACGATGCCCTGGCGATCGGTCGCGCCCGGCAGGTCAACAAGGACGGCTGGGCGAGGGAGTTCCGCGAGGAGCACGAGGAGCGCGAAGAGCGTTGAGGACGTTCGTGGGCCGCGTGCCGGCGGCCTACCCTGGGACCGAGGACGGACACGAGGGGCACGAGCCCACCGGACGGAGGCGCTGACGTGGAGATCGTCACCAAGAAGCGCATGATGATCTTCTCCGGAGATTGCTACCCGGACCTGGCGAACGAGGTGGCCGACCACCTCGGCATGCGGCTCGGTCAGGTCGAGCTCTCGAAGTTCGCGAACGGCGAGCTGTACTGCCGGTACCAGGAGTCGGTCCGGGGGGCGGATGCGTTCGTGATCCAGTCGCACTGGGACAACGTGAGCGACGGCGCCGCCGGCATGTCGATCAACGATCACATCGTGCAGCAGCTGATCATGATCGACGCGCTGCGGCGGGCGTCGGCCAAGCGCATCGTGGCCGTCGTCCCCTGCTACGGGTACGCCCGGTCCGACAAGAAGACGCTGCCGCGCGAACCGATCGCGGCGAAGCTGATGGCCGACATGTTCATCGCGGCCGGGGCCGACCGCATCATGTCGGTGGACCTCCACACCGGGCAGATCCAGGGCTTCTTCGACGACCCGTTCGACCACCTGACCGCGCTGCCGCTGCTGTCCGGGTGGCTGAGCGACAACCTCGGCGACGCGAAGCCGGTGGTCGTGTCGCCCGACGCGGGGCGCGTCCGGCTGTCCGAGAAGTTCGCGAGCCACCTCCACGCCCCGATCGCGATCCTCCACAAGCGTCGTCGGGCGCACAACGTCGCCGAGATGCTCGAGGTCATCGGTGAGGTCGAGGGCCGCACCGCGATCCTCGTCGACGACATGATCGACACGGCCGGCACGATCACGGAGGCCGCCGAGATCGTGAAGGAGCACGGCGCTGAGCGGGTGATCGCGTGCGCCACGCACCCGATCCTGTCGGGTCCCGCCGTTGAGCGTCTCCGTGACTCCGCGATCGAGCAGGTCGTCGTGACGAACACGCTGCCGATCCCCGAGCACAAGCGCCTCGACAAGCTCCGCGTGCTGTCGATCGCCCCGATCGTGGCGTCGGCGCTGAAGGCCGTGTTCGAGGACGAGTCCGTGTCCGAGATCTTCCGGGGCGAGAACGCCTGACGCAGGGGGCCTGACGGCGGTTGCCCGGGCTCTCGGCCCCGCGTATCCTCGGGGTCCGGCCCGCTCTGCGGGCCTTCTCTTCGACCGACGACTCACGTCCCCGATGGCGACCAAGGTGATCACGCATGGCTGAGCAGGTGGAGCTGGCCGCGGAGAAGCGGACCGATACCGGGAAGGGCCCTGCCGGCCGCCTGCGAGGGTCGGGTCGGATCCCGGCCGTCATGTACGGCGCCGCGGTCGAGGGGACCACGAGCCTGCACGTCGATGCGCGGGACCTGTACCACGTCCTGCACACGCCGGCGGGGATGAACGTCATCGTCCGCCTGCAGGTCGACGGCGACGAGGTCCTGGCGATGCCGCGCGAGCTGCAGCGGCACCCGGTCCGCGGCGATCTCTTCCACGTCGACTTCGTGACGATCGACCGCGACACCCTGGTCCACGTCGAGGTCCCGGTCCGCCTGAACGGCACCGAGAAGGTCGCGGCGCCTGGCGTCGTCACCCACATCCTCCACTCGATCCCACTGCTCGTCCGGCCTCTGGACATCCCGGACCACTTCGAGCTCGATGTCGCCGACATGGAGATCGGCGACACCCTGCGGGTCGAGGACATCGACCTGCCCGAGGGTTCGGAGTTCGACATCGAGGCCGACCGCACCGTCGTCACCATCACCGCCCCGACGATCGTCGAGGAAGAGGACGACGAGGCGGAGGTCCCCGAGGGGCTGGCCGCGATCATGGCCGGCCTCGAGGAGGGCGAGGAGCTCACCGAGGAGGAGCTCCAGGAGCGCCTCGAAGCCGCCCGCGCCGAGGCTGCGGAGGCCGGCGAGGACTTCCCGGCCGATGTCGTCCCCGAGGACATCCAGGACCCGTCCGACGTCGAGGCCACCGGCGAGGGTCCGACCACCGACGAGTAGGCCGAGGTCGTCGGCGTGGACATCCTGCGTCGGCTGTTCGGCGGCACCGAGGATCCGGACGTGGACCGTTGGCTGGTGGTCGGGCTCGGCAACCCCGAGTCCGAGTACGGGGGGACGCGTCACAACGTCGGTGCCGACGTCGTGCACGCGCTGGCCGACCGGTTCCGGACCGATCTCTCAGCCAACAAGCGCGTGGGCTGCGAGATCGCCGAGGTCCGCGACGGAGGCGAACGGGTCGTCCTGGCACGACCGATGACCTACATGAACGAGTCCGGGGGACCGGTCCGCTCGACGGCGGGCTGGTACAAGATCCCCGCGGAGCGGACGGTCGTCGTGCACGACGACCTCGACCTCGAGGTCGGAGCGATCCGGCTGAAGCGCGGCGGCGGGTCCGGCGGCCACAACGGCCTCAAGGACATCGCGCGTCGCTTCGGGACGCAGGAGTTCCTGCGGGTGCGCGTCGGCATCGGCCGGCCGACCGGACGTCGCGACCCCGTGGACCACGTCCTCTCGAGGTTCGGCGAGGACGAGCGCGAGGAGATCGACGTCACGATCCAGGAGGCCGGTGACGCGATCCTCGGACTGGTCCACGATGGGCTCGAACCGACCCAGAACCGATACCACAACAGGTGACCACCACCCGTGACCGTCGATAGCCCGGCGCGGCTCGCCGTCGGCCCCTTGGCCGGCGCGCTCCCGCACGCCCGGGACGAGTGGGTGGCCCAGCTCGCCCCGGACAGGATCCGGTGCGGACCGTCGGTACGGCCGTACCTGCTCGCGCTGATCGCCGAGCGTTCCAGCCCCCTGCTGATCGTGACGGCCCGGATGAGCGATGCCGAGGCCATCGCCGACGGGCTCGAGGCGTTCCTCGGTGACGGTCGGGTCGCCGTCTTCCCGCCGTGGGAGACCCTCCCGCACGAGCGACTGTCTCCGCAGCCCGCGACGGTCGGCCAGCGACTCAAGGTCCTCGACCGGCTGAACCGCCCCCACGCCCACGACCGTCCGCTGCTGGCCGTGGTCGCCCCCGTGCGCGCGGTCCTGCAACCGATGGACCCGAAGCTGGGGGAGCGCGCCCCGCTGGACATCGACCAGCACTGGGACGGCTTCGACGACCTCCTGGAACAGCTGGTGCGGCTCGGGTACGACCGCGTCACGCAGGTCGAGCACCGGGGTGAGTTCGCCGTGCGCGGGGGCATCGTGGACGTCTTCCCCGCAGCCGCCGACCACGCGGTCCGCATCGAGTTCTGGGGCGACGACGTCGAGTCGATCCGCGAGTTCGCGGTCGCCGACCAGCGCTCGACGGGACCGCTCGACCGGGTCGTGATCGATCCCGCTCGTGAGCTCGTGATCGACGACGAGCTGCGCAGCCGTGCCAGGCAGCTGGCCAGCACGATCCCCACGATGTCCGACCGTCTGCACCAGCTCGCCGAGGGGCTGATGTTCGAGGGCGTGGAATCACTCGTGACGCTGATCCACCCGCGCCCCGCGCTCCTCCCGGACTTCCTGCCGCCCCGAGGTGGCGTCGCGGTGGTCGACCCCCTGCTCGTGCGTGAGCGCTCGGACAAGGTCCTGCACGAGGCCGAGGCCCTGCTCGAGGTCGCCTGGGAGACCGCGGCCGGGCACCGCCCCGATGACGCCGGCTACGTCGACCTCGACACGCTCCTGGCCAGGCGAGGCCGCGGCGCGTGGGAGCTCACGCCGTTCGGGGAGGACGGGGCGGTCGGCGTCCCCGCGCAGCCCTGGGAGTCGTTCCGCGGTGACACCACGGCCCTCGCGACCCGGGCACGGGAGCTGCTCGCGGAGGGTGAACGGGTCATCGTCACGACCTCCGGTCACGGGCCGGCCCAGCGGATCGCCGAGGTGTTGCGCGAGGAGGGGGTCGCCGCCGACCTCCTCGACGTGCTGCCCGACGAGGCGACCGGGGCGCGTGTGCAGGTGACCCACAGCCCCCTGCGTGAGGGGTTCCTCGCCCCGACCATCGGGCTCGCCCTGCTCGCGGAGCAGGACGTCTTCGGGATCCGGCGCCAACGGCGTGCGGGGCGGCGGCTCGGCACGCGGACCTCCGCCGCCGAGGCCGCGCTCGATCTCGAGCCGGGGGACCACATGGTGCACCGCACGCACGGTGTCGGCCGCTACCGGGGCATGGAGACCCGCCAGGTGCGCACGCCGTCGGGAGCGTCCGCCGCCCGCGACTACGTCGTCCTCGAGTACGCCAAGGGCGACGTCCTGTACGTCCCATCCGACCAGGTCGACGCGATCGCGAAGTACGTGGGGGCGGACCAGCCGAAGATGATGCGCCTCGGCGGCGCCGAGTGGGAACGTGCGAAGAGCCGGGTGCGCGGCGAGGTCCGTGAGATGGCCGGCGAGCTGATCCGTCTCTACACGGCTCGGATGCACGCGGCCGGCGAGGCGTTCTCGCCCGACGGTGCCTGGCAGCGCGAGCTCGAGGACGCCTTCGAGCACGTCGAGACCGCTGCCCAACTGGCGGTGATCGACGAGATCAAGCAGGACATGGAGGCGCCGCTGCCGATGGACCGGGTGCTGGCCGGAGACGTCGGTTTCGGGAAGACCGAGGTCGCGGTGCGGGCCGCCGCCAAGGCGGTGTTCGACGGGAAGCAGGTAGCCGTGCTGTGCCCCACGACGTTGCTCGCTCAGCAGCACCACGAGACCTTCCGGGAGCGCTTCGCCGGCTTCCCCGTGCGGATCGAGATGCTCAGCCGGTTCGTGTCCGGTGCGGATCGCAAGGCGGTGCTCGATGGCATCGCCGCGGGCTCGGTGGACATGGTGATCGGGACCCACGCGATCCTCGGGAGGTCGATCTCGTTCCGGGACCTCGGCCTGGTGATCGTCGACGAGGAGCAGCGTTTCGGGGTCGCCCACAAGGAGCGTCTGAAGCAGCTGCGTACCGAGGTCGACGTGCTGTCGATGTCCGCCACGCCGATCCCGCGCACGCTCGAGATGGCGGTCTCCGGCATCCGCGACCTGTCGGTGATCGAGACGCCGCCCGAGGACCGCCAGCCGATCCACACGGTCGTCGCGCCCTTCGACGAGTCGCAGGTGACGCTGGCGATCCGCCGCGAGCTGCTGCGCGATGGCCAGGTGTTCTACGTCCACAACCAGGTCGACACCATCCACGAGGCCGGGGAGCACATCCGCGAGCTCGTGCCCGATGCGCGGGTCATCGTCGCGCACGGGCAGATGCCCGAGGTTGACCTGGAGCAGGTCATGGTGCGCTTCTGGCAGCGCGAGTTCGATGTGCTCGTGTGCACCACGATCATCGAGTCCGGGCTGGACGTGCCGAACGCGAACACGTTGATCGTCGAGCGGGCCGACATGCTGGGGCTCGCCCAGCTCCACCAGCTCCGTGGCCGCGTCGGGCGCTCGACCGAGCGGGGGTACGCCTACCTCTTCTTCCCCGAGGACGCCGCGATGACGGAGACCGCCTACGAGCGCCTCCAGACGATCGGGGAGCACACGCGGCTCGGGGCGGGCCTGGCGATCGCCTTGCGCGACCTGCAGATCAGGGGTGCCGGGAACGTGGTCGGGGCCGAGCAGTCCGGTCACATCGCGGCCGTCGGGTTCGAGACCTACACCGAGATGCTCAAGCAGGAGGTCGCTGACCTCACCGGGCAGCCGGTCGAGGAAGAGGTCGAGGTCAGGGTCGAGCTCCCCGTCGACGCGCACCTCCCGCCGGACTACGTCGCGGACGAGAAGCTCCGGCTCGACCTCTACCGGCGTGTCGCCGCGGTCCGGGACGCCGAGGGGGTCAGTGACGTGCGGGCGGAGCTCGCCGACCGCTTCGGTCCGCTGCCCCCACCCGCTCAACGGCTCCTGACGGTGGCAGCCCTCAAGGCGGCGCTGCGGCGGTGGGGGATCACCGAGGTGGTCCTGCTGCCCAGCCGGCTCCTGCGGGTCGGTCCCGTCACCCTCACGCAGGCGCAGCAGGTCCGTCTGGAACGCCTCCACCCGGAGGCCAGCTGGCGGGCGACCTCCGAGGTGCTCGAGATCCCGTACCCGCGCGAAGGCGTCGAGGACGTGATCGCCTGGGTCGCGTCGACGCTCCGCGAGCTGTTCTCCGCGCCGGAGCGGCGCTAGGGAACCCCGCGCTCCGTCAGGAGCAGTCGGCGCAGGTCCCGACGAGGTCCAACCGGTGGTGGTCGGGACGGAAGCCGCGTCCGACCTCGCCGTCGACGAGCCGTTCGAGGGCGTCCTCGACCGTCGAGGACGGCTCGAAGTCCTCGATCCGGCCGCACGTGTCGCACACGAGGTGATGGTGGTGCGAGGTGAGGTCCTCGGTGAGCTCGAAGCGGGCGACCGCATCGGTCGCCGCGACGACCCGTCGGACCACCTCCGCCTGTTCGAGCACCTGGAGGTTGCGGTACAGCGAGCTCTGGGACAGTCCCGGGTCGCGCTCGAGCAGTTCCGGGATCGTGAGGGGGCGGTCCATGCGGTCCAGGAGGTCCACGAGCTCGCGTCGACCGGTCGTGTAGCGCTGGCGCGTCCGGCGGAGCCGTTCGCCCGCGGTCCCGTGCAGGTCACCGGTCATCGGTGCTCCGCCCGGTCGTGGCGGTGATGGGGATCGTCGAGCAGGACGGACCCCTCGTCCGTGACGTGGATGCTGCGACCGTAGGCGTCCTCGAGGCACGCGGGGGTGAGCACCTCGTCCGGCGATCCGCTGGCGACGACGTGTCCGGCGAGGAGCACCACCCGGTCGGCTAGCGCGGCCTCGGACACGTCGTGGGTCGTGTAGACGACGGTCCGCCCCTCCTCCGCCAGCTCACGCACCGCGTCCCGGATGCGCTCCTGCGACGGGATGTCCAAGCCGGTGGCGGGCTCGTCGAGGAGGAGCATGTCCGCCCGTTGCGCCAGCCCCTGTGCGACGTGCACCCGCTGTCGTTGCCCGGCGGACAGCTCGCTCAGCTGCCGGTCACGGAGGCCATCGACCTCGAGGCGCATCATGGCATCGCGCACCGCGAGGTGATCCTCCTCGCGGAACCGACGGACGAGGCCGAGGTCCGGGTAGCGGCCCATACGGACGACCTCGAGCACGGTCAACGGCAGGTGGCCGATCGTCGCGGTCTCCTGCAGGACGTGGGCGACGCGCGGACGGGCCTCGCTCGGTGTCGTGCCGAGGACCCGCAGCCGGCCGGACCGGGGTTCGACGAGGCCGGACACCGCACCGAGGAACGTGGACTTCCCCGACCCGTTCGGCCCGATCACGGCCGTGATCGTCCCCGCTGGGACCGCGACGTGGTCCGCGCGTAGGGCCACCGCGTCGCCGTAGGCGAGGACGACGTCCTCGAAGGTGACCGCGGGCGACCCCTCGTCGCGCACCACCCACCCTCCGTCCGCTTGCGTGTTGGGAATCGTTCCTATTACCTTTCTCCCATAGTAGTCGAGTGGTCCTCGCTCGTACGCCTCGCTCCCGACGGAGTCACCATGGATCGCCCTGGGACGTGGGTGGCCGTCCTGGCGTCCGTCTCCCTCGTGCTGGCGGGTTGCGGCGGGGAGCGAGCCGGGGACGCCGGATCCGGCCTCCGGGTCGTGGCCACCACCTCGATCCTGGGTGACATCGTCCGCAACGTCGTGGCGGACCAGGGGACCGTGGAGGTCGTGATCGAGGCGGGCGTCGATCCGCACGCCTTCGAGCCCTCGGCGGCGGACGCCGACCAGCTCCGCCGCGCGGACCTCGTGGTCGCCAACGGTCTCCACTTGGAGGCCGGGCTCACGGACGCGATCGACGCGGCCGAGCGCGACGGTGTCCCGGTCCTCCGGGTCGCCGAGCACCTCGATCCGATCCCCTTCGCCGGTCAGCACGCCGACGAGGAGCACGGGGAGGAGGAGCACGACGAGCGTGACCCGCACTTCTGGTTCGACCCCGTCAGGGTCGCGGACGGGGTCCAACTCATCGGCGAGCGCCTCGCCGAGGTCGCCCCCGAGGCCGCCGACGCCCTCACCGCGAACGCGGAGGCGTACCGCGGCGAGGTCCTGGGGCTGCACGAGCGGATAGAGGAGATCCTCGCGGCGGTGCCGGACCGCAACCGGACGCTGGTGACCAACCACGATTCGCTCGGGTACCTCGCGGACCGGTACGGCTTCGACGTCATCGGCACCGTGGTCCCTGGGGGCACGACGCTGGCGGAGGCGAGCGGCCGGGACCTCGAGGACCTGGCCGAGACCATCCGGCAGGCCGGCGTCCCCGCGATCTTCGTCGAGACCACCGCGCCGAGACGGCTCGCCGAGGCGGTCAGCCAGGAGCTCGACGGGGAGATCGAGATCGTCGAGCTGTACACCGGGTCGCTCGGAGCCCCCGATTCCGAGGCCGGCTCGTACCTCGGCATGATGGAGACCGACGCCCGTCGGATCGCCGACGGCCTCACCACCTGACGAGGGCACCGATGGACCTGTTGCTCGACCCCTTCGCGACGGGCTTCATGCAGCGTGCCCTGGTCGCGGGGCTGATCGTGGTGGTGATCACGTCGGTCGTGGGTACGTGGGTCGTCCTCCGCGGGATGACCTTCATGGGGGATGCGCTCGCGCACGGGGTCCTGCCAGGCGTCACGCTGGCCTACCTGTTGGGCTTCAACCTCGGGCTCGGTGCGGCTCTGGCCGGGGTGGTCATGATCGGCGGTATCCAGGTCGTGCACCGGCGTGCCCGGCTGACCGAGGACGTCGGCATCGGTCTGCTGTTCGTCGGCATGCTCGCGCTGGCGGTCGTGATCGCGTCGAAGGCCCGGTCCTACGCGGGCGATCTCACCGCGATCCTGTTCGGGGACGTCCTGGGGGTCGCGGCGGGCGACATCGTGGTCGCTGGCGTCGCGGCCGTCGTGGTCGTCGCGGCGACGTTCGTGCTCTACCGGCCCTTCATCGTGCTGTCGTTCAACGAGCGCAAGGCCACGACCCTCGGTCTGCGCCCCGGTCTCGCCCACGCGGCGCTCCTGGTCCTCCTGGCCGGCGCGATCATCACGTCGTTCCGGGCCGTCGGGGTGCTGCTCGTCTTCGCGTTCCTGGTGGCGCCGCCCGCGACCGCGGCGCTGGTGGTCCGGCGCGTCCCGACCATGATGGTGACCGCGACGGCGTTCGGAGCGGTCGGGGTCGTCGGGGGGCTCGTCCTCAGCTACCACCTGGGGACGGCCGGCAGCGCCACGATGGCCGGACTCACGGTCCTCGAGTTCTTCGTGGTGCTGACCATCAGGGAGCTGCGGCAGGCCCGGCGTGACCGCGCGGTGGCCGCGATCAGCTGAGGCCCCGGCCGGGGCGTAGCGGAGGGGGAACCCGGTAGCCTGGCTGGTCGTTGACCACCTCCCGACCCCGGTCCCGGAGCTCTCCCAACGTGCGGATCCTCGTCGCCCTCGCCCTGTGCGGGCTCGTCCTGAGCGCGTGCGGTGGCGCATCCTCGGTGGGTGACGTCGGCGTGGCCGCGTCGGTGTACGGGCAGACCATCAGCACCGACACGCTCGAACGCCTGGTCGGGTCTCAACTGTCCGATCCGCAGGGTGAGGGACCGGGCCGCGCTGGCCCGGCGGACTACGGACAGGTCGAGCAGCTGCAGCGCGAGACCCTCGCCCAGCTGATCCAGGACCGGATCGTCGCGCAGGCCGCCGACGACCTCGGGATCGAGGTCACCCCCGAGGAGGTCGAGGAGCGTTTCCAGGAGGCGGCACAGAGCTTCGGCGGGGTCGAGGGCCTACGCGAGGAGATCGCGCGCCGTGGCCGCACCGAGGAGGACGTCCGGGAACAGCTTGCGGCGGTCGTCCGTCGAGACGAGCTGCAGGCGCACTTCCGTGAGCAGGCCGAGATCCCGACCTCCGAGCTGCGCGACGCCTACGAGGAACGTGTCGAGAGCCAGTACCGCGTCGCCGAGACGGCGCACATCCTCGTCGAGACCGAAGAGGAGGCGCGCGAGATCCTCGACCAGCTCGAGGGCGGCGCGGGCTTCGCGCAGGTCGCCGAGGAACGGTCCCTGGACGAGGCGAGCGGCGCCGCGGGCGGCGACCTCGGGGAGAACCCGAAGGGCACGTTCGTGGAGTCCTTCGATGACGCCGTCTGGTCGGCCGAACCGGGCGAGCTGGTGGGCCCGGTCGAGACCCGGTTCGGCTTCCACATCATCCGGGTGGACGGGTTCCGCACGATCCCGTTCGACGAGGTCCGTGAGCAGCTGCAGCAGGAGCTCGTCGGCGGCCGCAGCCAGGAAGCCTTCGACCGGTGGTTCAGTGAGCAGCTCGCCGCCGCGGATGTGACCGTTGCGGACCGGTTCGGCGACTGGAACCCCGAGACGGGCCGTGTCGAACCCTCCGGGTCGCTGCCACCGGGGCGTCAGCCGCGGCAACCGGACCAGGGCACGGGCGAGCAGCCCGCCCCGCAAGGCACCGCACCGGCGGTCAGCCCGACCGGCTGATGGCCCGCGTCGTCCTGGTCGGATCATCCCCGCACCTGCCCGGCCTCTTCCCGTTCCAGTCGTGGGAGGCGCTGCAGGCGGCTGATCTCGTCTGGGCACGTGACCCCGAGTCCCACCCGTCCGCTCCCTACCTCGACCTCGCCGAGATCCCGCTGGTTGCGCTCGAGCCGGTCGACCTGGATGTCCGGGGGCTGGACCTCTCGCGCCCCGGCTCGATCGAGGAACGGCGGTACGCCAAGGCGTTGATCGACCTCGCGACCGTCGAGGGCCAGGCCGTCTACCTGCTGGGTCCCGACGACGGCGACGACCTGATCCGTGCGGTCGGGTTGGATGCGACCGACGCGGACGTCGAGATCGAGTTCGTCTTCCACCTGTCCCCGCCGGGCAGCGAGGTCCTGCGGCTCGCGGCCGTCGAGCGGCGCCTGCGCGACCCGGAGGATGGGTGCCCGTGGGACCTCGAACAGGACCACGGGACGCTCGGCCGCCACCTGATCGAAGAGACCTACGAGCTGCTCGAGGCGATCGACCGTGAGGACGACGAGGAGATCGCCGAGGAGCTCGGTGACGTGCTGCTCCAGGTCGTGTTCCACGCGCAGATCGGCGCGGACCGCGGTGCGTTCGACCTGGACGACGTCGCCGCCGGCATCGCGGACAAGCTGGTCCGGCGCCATCCCCACGTCTTCGCGGAGGTGGACGTGGCCGACGCCAACGAGGTGAAGGCGAACTGGGAGACGCTGAAGCAGGAGGAGAAGCAGCGGACCGGTCCGTTCGAAGGCGTCCCGTCGGCCCTGCCGGCGTTGCAACTGGCCGCCGCGCTCCAGAAGCGCGCGGCGGAGCTCGGGTTCGACTGGCGTGGGCCCGACGAGCCGGCCGACCGCATCCGCGAGGAGCTGGAGGAGGTCGACGGGGCGGCTGACCTGGAGGAACGCGAGGAGGAGATCGGCGACCTGCTCGGTGCCGTTGTGGGGCTCGCCCGGCACCTGGACGTGGACCCCGAGGCCGCGTTGCGTCGGGCAGCCGCGAAGTTCCGGCGTCGCTTCGAGGCGGTCCTCGAGGGCGCCGCAGATGCGGACACCGCGCCAGACGAGCTCGACCGCGACGGCTGGCTGCAGCTGTGGGGCGCGGTCAAGCGCGACGAGGGCCGCACCTGATGGCCTCCGTCGCCTAGGCTCGGGTCCACCGCGAGGGGAGGGCGACCGTGCCACCGCCACAGTGTCCGGAGTGCGGACGGTTCCTGAGCAAGGCGTTCATGGTCGGACTCGCCGATGGTGCGGTCGCGTGTCCACGGTGCGAGGTCGATCTCACCGCCGAACGGTTCGACCCCGAAGATCTGCCGCAGGGTAGGTCGGAGGAGCCTGCCGCCCCCGAGGCCGAGGCCACGGGGGCGGCCGTCGAGGAAGCCGCCAAGGCCGTCGAGGCCGTCGAGGACGAAGCGCCTGACGCCAGCGTTCGCCCCCCGGACCTCCCCCCCGGGGACGTGGAGGCCGATCGGGACGTGCTCGAGGGATGGGACCGGCCGGACGCCGAGGTCATCGACCTCCTCGAGCGTCGCGCCAGCATCGGGGGCGCCGACCCGAGCGTCGTGGTCGGGACCCTGCTCGGTGCGGGCCTCGCCGGAGGGCTGCTCGGGGCCGTGGTCGCGCGCAACCACCGGCCGTTCGGGGCTCTGATCGGTTCGCTCGCCGGTGCCTCGGGCGCGATGCTGGGGATGCGCCTCTTCGAGGAGCAGTAGCCCGCACCTCCGTCGCGTGGCAGCTGACGACCACACGTCGGCGCGAGCCGCCACACTCGACGAGGTGTTGTTGGTGAGGCCAGTGTTGTAGTTGTTGTCAACCGTGCCGCCTGTGGCGTACCGTCGAGGGCCGTGGGGCGGCGGGAGGTGGAGCCGTGGAGCACGCGGCGATCGAGACCGTGCACGCCCGTGAGGTGCTGGACAGCCGGGGGGACCCGACCGTGGAGGTCGAGGTGACCCTGCTGGACGGCTCGTCGGGGCGTGCGGCGGTGCCGTCCGGCGCTTCGACGGGGGAGTTCGAGGCCGTCGAGCTCCGCGACGGTGGCGACCGCTACCGCGGCAAGGGCGTGACTAAGGCCGTCGCGAACGTGGTCGAGGTGATCGGACCCGAGCTGCTCGGCCGCGACGCCACCGACCAGCGGGGCGTCGACCGGCTGCTCGGCGACATCGACGGCACCGACGACCGTTCCAAGCTCGGCGCCAACGCGATGCTGGGGGTGTCACTCGCCGTCGCGAAGGCCGCAGCCATGTCGTGCGGGTTGCCGCTGTTCCAGTACCTCGGCGGTCCGGCCGCGCACGTGCTGCCGGTCCCGATGTTGAACGTCATCAACGGTGGGGCACACGCGCGCAGCAACGTCGACGTGCAGGAGTTCATGATCGCCCCCGTCGGCGCGCCCTCGTTCCGGGAGGCGGTGCGGATGGGCGCCGAGGTCTACCACGCCCTGAAGGAGGTCCTGTCGGGACACGACCTCAGCGTCGGGCTCGGCGACGAGGGCGGCTTCGCCCCGGACCTGCCGGCCAACGAGCGGGCGCTCGAGCTCCTGCTCGAGGCGATCGAGGCGGCGGGCTACGAGGCCGGTGAGGACCTGGTGCTCGCGTTGGACGTCGCGTCGTCGGAGTTCTACCGGGACGGCGAGTACGACCTGGCCGGCGAGGGGCGTCGGCTCGACGCCGAGGCGCTCGCCGACTGGCAGACCGACCTGGTCGACCGGTTCCCGATCGTGTCGATCGAGGACGGCATGGACGAGGACGACTGGGACGGCTGGGCCACCCTCTACGACCGGATCGGCGATCGCTGCCAGCTCGTCGGGGACGACCTGTTCGTCACCAGCGTCGAGCGGGTGCGGCACGGGATCGACCGGGGTGTCGCCAACTCGGTGCTCGTGAAGGTCAACCAGATCGGGACGCTCACCGAGACCCTCGCGACCGTCGAGGCCGCCCACCGCGCCGGCTGGTCGACGATGGTCAGCCACCGTTCCGGCGAGACCGAGGACGTGACGATCGCCGATATCGCCGTGGCCGTGAACGCCGGGCAGATCAAGACCGGCGCCCCGGCCCGATCCGACCGCGTGGCGAAGTACAACCAGCTGCTCCGCATCGAGGAGCACCTCGGCGACCAGGCCCGGTACGCCGGCTGGGACGCGTTCCCCAGGTCGCGGGAGCGCTGATGGGACGGGGTGAGGGCAAGCCGAGCCGCCGGGCGCCCGCCCCGGTCCGCCGTCTCGTGGTCCGCGTCGTGGACGGCGTTCGGGGCACGGTGTCCACCGTGCTCGCCGGCGACCGCCCCTACCTCCTCGTCGTGCTCGTCGTGCTCGCCATCGGCGCGCTGATGATGTGGGCGCCCCTGCACCACTACCTGGACGGTCGCGACCGGGTCGAGCTCCTCGAGACGAAGAAGGCCGCGCTCGCCGCCGAGATCCAGCGGCTCGAGTCCCGCCGGGACGACCTGAACGATCCCGACCAGATCGAGCTGCTGGCACGCGAGCAGCTGGGCCTGGTCCGGCCGGGCGAGATCCCCTACGTGGTCGTGACCCCCGAACCCGACCGCCCCCAGTTGGCGCCCTCCGGCCAGGTCGAGGTCACCGATCGTCCGTGGTACCAGCGCGTCTGGGAGGCGGTGACGGCCGCGCTGCCGTAGGGGCAGCTTGCCGCGACCATCGGGCCTGCTTACCCTGGACGGGAGGCGCCCACGTGGGCGCCTCGTTCCCCGCGGAGCGCGACGGCCAGCCGCACACCACGCCGGCTGCGCCCCCCGGGGACTCCGCAGTTCGCAGCGAACCACCCCGACCGGCGCCCGCGCGAGCCGGTTCGGAACGAAGGAGGCCGATTGCTCACCCCAGGTCAGATCGTCGAAGGCAAGGTCGTCCGGCTCGAGGAGTACGGGGCGTTCATCGAGGTCCCGCTCCGTCCGGAGGATCCCGAGGACGACCACGTCGTCACGGGCCTGTGTCACGTATCCGA
>JAHWKO010000069.1 GCA_019347855.1 Actinomycetota bacterium | reverse complement strand
AGACGGATCGACGACCAGCGCCGAACCATCACCGAGGTCCACCAGCCAGGCGCTGTTGCCGAGACCGGGATCAGCGATGCGGTGCACGTGGAACGACACGGCGATCCCTTCTTCAAACGTCCACTTGAGTTGGAGGGTAACGCATGGAACCCGGACGTTCAAACGATCTCTTGAACACCCCCGGGGGCGCAGGACTGGAACCAGGGCTGGACCACACGTAACCTCAAATGGATGCTTGAAGAGGGGGTGGCGTGCGCGGCCAGGCAGGATCGAGAGCGGCCAAGGATCGGCTGTTCGCTGCGCTCGCCTCCGTCGCGAAGGCGCTGTCCAGCGGCCGACGTGCCGAGATCGTGGAACTACTCGCCCAGGGTGAGCGAACCGTGGAGGAGGTCGCCGACGCCATCGACCAGTCGGTCGCCAACACCTCCCACCACCTGCGCACGCTTGCCCGCGCTGGGCTCGTGGCAACCCGCCGGGCGGGAACCCACATCCACTACCGCCTGGCCAACCCGCAGGTCGCCGCACTGTGGCGGGCGATGCGCGACGTAGCGGCGGAGCAGGTCGACGGCGTCGAAGAGCTCGCAGCCGCCTACCTCGGCGACCGTGACCACCTCGAGACGATCAGCCGCGATGAGCTCGCAGATCGGATCGACCGGGGTGACGTCGTCGTGATCGATGTACGCCCCGAACCCGAGTACCGAGCGGGCCACATCAGCGGAGCGATCTCCGTCCCGGTCGAGGACCTCGACCAGAGACTTCGCGAGCTTCCCGACGACACCGAGATCGTCGCCTACTGCCGCGGTCCGTACTGCGTCTACGCCGACGAAGCCGTACGCACCCTGACCGACCGGGGCCGGTCCGCCCGTCGGCTGGAGGACGGGTACCCCGAATGGGACGTCGCCGGCCTACCGATCGAGTCCCTTGAGGAACCGCACGGCTGAGGCCCGAAGGACCCGCGCTGGTTCGTCGAGGAGCAAAGCGCGGGGTTCTACCCAGGAGTGCCTCGGTCAGCGCAGGACCGGTGGTCGAGGTAGCCGGGGAGCGAGCAGGCTCGATCGTTGACGGTCCGCCCCTCGAGTGCCTGCTCGAGTTGGACCTGCGTTCGATGCGTCTCCCCGTCTCCGGCCGCTCCGTCACATCCGGGGGGAACCTCGACGTGGAGCGCGATGTTCACCTCCGACGACGTTTCGGTCACGGACGTCTCTCGCGGGTCTGCGCGCTCGCAGGCTGGGCCGAACACTGCAGCGAGAGGTTCGCGCCGCTCTCCTCGACGATCTCGAACGGTCTGATCTCTGAACGACTTCCCGGTTCGCTCGTCAGGAGCATCCAAAGCCCGATGACCCCGGCCACTCCCGCGAGGACGAGCCCGATCCGCAGCCACCGGCGCTGACGTCCGGAGAGGGCAGCCTGAGCCCCGAGGTGACGGCGGCCACGATCCCGTCGTTCAGCGTCGAACGCGTAGTTGACCGGATCTGGTCCCCGCGCCTGGCCACCTGACGTCATCGGCCCCCCCGTCATCAGGACCCAGGGAGGTCGTAGGACGACCCGGAGCGGTGGACCGGTGAGTACCCCTCGGGGGCCTGCCTCAGCTGTGGCGGTCTCCTCGCACGCTCGCGACGAGGACCAGGACGCGAGGCAAGGTCGTGAGGTAGGCGTCGAGGACGGAGACGATGCCGGGGGCGGCGTCTCCCGCGCCGTGGTGTCCCAGCGTTCCGGGCGTGGCGACGACGGGCCAGTCGATCCGGCGTGCCGCTGTGTGGGTCGAGTCGCGCAACTGGCTGCTCGTCGCAGCGAACCCGGGGTCGCGTGCGTGGGGCCCGAGGTGCTGCCATGCGTCGGCGAGGACGCCTTGCACGGCGGCCCAACGCCACACGCTGTTCACGATGGGGGTGCCGAGGTCGCGACGGATGGCGCCGACGAGTCCCCCGTCGAGGTCGCCGGTGGATGGCACGTCGATCTGAGGCTGCGGTCTGTCGCGGTCGCCGGTCGGTGGGATCTGTGCCGGAGCTCCATCGAGCCGTCCGTCGAGTCCCAGACGCAGGCCTGCGGTGACCAACAGCATCCGGGCCAGCGGATCGACGAACGGCGCCAGCAGCTCGCGCACACGCTGTCCAGGAGGTGGCGGCACCGTGCCGGCGACCTCGCCGACCAGTTCGTCAGCGACCGCGCGGAAGCGGTCGTCATCCAGGACGCCCGCGGTCTGGTCCCAGGACAGGGCCAGGTACGTCGGACACACCGCGAGGGACTTGAACAGGCTCGGGACCATCGGCAACGACCGCAGGATCCGCACGTAGATCGACGCGACCAGCCCTTCCGCATCGGACTCCTCGACCATCGGGTACGTGGCCGGAGTCAGCCTCGCGTCGGCCACGATGTCGGGTCCGCTCACGTCACGCGTTCGGCGAGGAGCTGCTCGACCGCACCGTCGAACGAGCCGGCCTCGACGTCAGGCTGCGCCAGAGGATGTGGGTAGGGCTCACCGGCGCGGTCGACCCACGCGCCAACGAGCCCGGTCTGGATCGCTCCGTGGACGTCCCATGGGTGAACGGCGACCAGGGCAGCATCGCCAGCCTGAACATCGTGGGCGTTCAGCACGTGCTGGTACGCGTCGGCGGCGGGCTTCCAGCGGCCGGCCATCTCGGCGTCGTAGGTCACATCGACCAGGCCGTCGAGTCCCTCACGGTGCAGGAAGTCCCGGGTGATCTCGACGGTCCCGTTGGTCATGGTCGCGACGGTCACCCCCGCGTCACGCAGGCGGCGCAGTCCCGGTTCCACGTCCTCGTGTGCGGTCACCTGCGTGAACCCGTCGATGACCCGGTCGGCCTTCCCGTCGGTGTCCTGCTGGCCGTCGTCGTCGAACAACACCCGCAGGTGGCGCGCCAGGTCCGGGAAGGCAGCGAACGTGCCGGCAGCGGCCGCCGCGAACCCGTCACGCAGGATGCGGGCGAACCACCCGTCCAACGCGCCGTCGAGCCCGACCTCCGTGAGGCGGTCGGCGACGGCGTCCAGCGAGAACAACGTGCCGTTGACGTCCAGGAGGACCAGACCGACCATCCCTCAGACCTCCACCAGGACGTGGCTGATGGCCGCAACCACCTCGTCGGGGTGGTCCTCGGGGACGAAGTGCTTGCCACCCTCGATGCGGACGAGTTCGGCGTCGAGGTCGTCGGCGAACCGACGTCCGTACTTCACCTTCTGGAAGCGGTCCGCGGCACCCCACACCACCCTGGCCGGCACATCCAGCCCGTGCAGCTCGTCGGCGACAGCCAACGTGTCGGTGACGTCCAGCGACCGAACCTGCCTGGCCAACGCGGCCGCACCGTCGTGGTGCGCGTAGGGGTGCCAGTGCACGTCGAGCGACTCGCGCGCCGTCTGCAGATCGTCGTGACCTCGGGCGAACAGGGTGGCCATGATCGGGTAGACGGTCGCGGCCGGCAGCTTGGCGAACCCGGGAGCGACCGCGCGTAGCGCCTTGACGCTGGGGATCGGCCACGAGTCGTACCCGATCGAGTTGATGAGCACGAGCCCGGCACAGCGCTCAGGGGCACGCACGGCCGCGATCTGTGCGACCCCGCCGCCGAGGTCATGCCCGACGAACACGGCGCCGTCGATCTCCAGCTCGTCCAGCCACGCCAGCAGGTACTCGGCCTGGCGCGCCACCGAGATGTCCCTGCCGCGTCCCGCCGGGATGCTGTCAGCGAAGCCCACCATCTCGAAGGCCAGACACCGGACGTCGCCCAGCTGTCGGATCACGTCGCGCCACAGTGCCGGCCCGGTCGGGATCCCGTGGATCAGCACCACCGGGAACCCGTCACCGGACTCGACCCACTGCACGGGCACGCCATCGAGTCGTGCCCGCCGGCGTTCCGGCGTCCCCGCGAGCTCTGAGCCGCTTGAGCGTTGCATCGCTGGACCTGTCCCCGGTTCCTGACCACGTTACGAACCCTCCACGAGTGACCGGCGGGATGACACGGCTGAAGGGGAGGAGGATCGACGGAACACGTGGGCGCCGCGGGGGATCGTTCACCTGATCTCGAGGGTGCCTTCCATACCAGCGTCCCGGTGACCTGGGACATCGCAGTAGAACGTGTAGGTGCCAGCCTCGAGCGCGACCGTCCCGGTGGCGGTCGATCCTGCATCGGCCGCCACGACCTGCCGATCGCCGAGGTCCTCGATCACGAAGGTGTGCTCGACGGCGTCCTCTGCGGTCAGCTCGATCGTGACGGAGCCAGCGTCACCGGCCAGCTGTTCGGGCTCGTAACCCAGCTCGTTCGTACCTGTCACCGACAGGGTCGTGGTGCCGCCTCCCCCGTCCCCCGAACCACACGCGGCGAGGACCAGCGTGACCAGCGCGACAACGACCGTCATCCGTGCTGCGTGGACCTGGCTCATGCGGTGAAGGTGTTGGGCGCAACGACGGGAACGGGACAGTTGACGGTGAACGTGTTGCCATCGGTCTTGGGGGTACCGGGGAACTCGTCGAGGTCGCCGGCGTCGCGGGCCGCGTGGATCTCGTCCTGGGTGGCGAGGACCTGCGGGTCCACACCGTCGCCCCACCCGTAGGTGTAGTGGTCCCAGAAAGGGCTCCAGGCGGGATCGCCGGCCTGGGCATCGAACACGGACGGTTGGAACCCCATCGGGCCGGGCCCTTCGATGCCGTTCATGAACACGTTGGTGCGCCCGACCGCCTCGGTGCCCGTCGCTGCCGCCAGCGCTGGTGTGTGGGCCACGGCCATGCCTTCGGCCATCGGCGCCAGGGCGGTGTCCACCACGATGTAGCGCGACCCGGGGTAGCACTCGTGCAGTTTGAACGTGACCTCCAGCGCGTCCAGGTCCGGCGGTTCCAGCAGCTGACCCGGCCCCAGGTAGGCGGTGCGTTCCTCGTCGGCGGGTAGCTCGCCGCCGGGCCAGCTGATCACCGCCGCGTTGAGCACGATGTCGGTCTCGTCCAGTTGGAGGTCACCCTGGTCGGCGGCGGCGGCGACCTCGTCGGCCGACGACAGCGGTCGCGCCGAACCGGACCACGAGGCCCGCACGACCTGCCAGGCGGGGGTGTAGTCGTCGCGCCCCGGCTGCGAGGACAGCACGGCCGGCTGATCCTCTGCTCCCTCGATCAGGTACAGCGTCCCGGTGTCACCCGTGTCGAGCAGCCCCCCGATCTTCGGCGCGAACACCAGTTCCTGCTCGGAGGCGAAGGACTCGTCGGACGTGTCGGTACGGATGAGGTGGACGTCCTGGCCATCGACCAGTCCCCGGTGCAGCCGCAGCGTCACGAACCCGAAGGCGCCTTCCCAACCATCGGGTTCCAGCGAGAAGTCCACCACGTCACCGACGATGGCACGGGCTACCTGCTCAGGCGTCCCGGTAGCGCCCGGCGAGACACCGGCGGGCGACGCTGCCGTGCCCGTCTGCCCGTCGTCGACACCGCAGGCCGCGAGCAGTGCCGCAGCACCGGATGCGACGTACAGCCCGGCTCCGCCCCGGCCGACGAGGCGCAAGAACTCGCGACGCTCGAGGCGCCCTGAACCTGTCCCGTCCATCTCGTTCCCCTTCATCGGATCGGCCCGGGAACCGGTGCTTTCGATGGCCTCATCCCTCCGGGCCCCATCCGTGCGGCCCTCGTACGCGACCGTGCGCACAGCGCCACGCCAGAACGGCGCATCCGCAGCGCCTCGCAGGTGGGAACACCTGCGCCGGGAGCCGGGTTCCCTGGGTGAGCCATCACGAGGACGTGCATGCCCACCGCGATCTGGAACGACACCGTCCTCGCCGACAGCGACGACACGGTCGTCGTGGAGGGCAACCACTACTTCCCGCGCGAGTCCCTCAAGGACGAGTACTTCCAGGAGTCCGATTCGACGAGTCGCTGCCCCTGGAAAGGACGGGCGCGTTACCTGGATGTGGTGGTCGACGGACAGATCAACCGCGACGCGGCCTGGTACTACCCCGATCCTTCCCGGGCAGCACGGAAGATCGAAGGCCGCGTCGCGTTCTGGCGTGGCGTGAAGGTGGAGCTCTAGTCGTCTGTCCCCTCCGACCAGACGTCGCCGCCTTCGGGAGTGGCTGATCAAGCGTCGGCACCCTCGGTGAGCTCGTCGACGAACTCGCGCAGACGCTCGACGGCCTCCGGCTCCACCTGCCCGGAGAAGCGAGACAGGCGTCGCTTGAGCTCCTCGTAGGTCTCGGCTTCGAGGCCACAGCGGCGGCAGTCATCGAGGTGCGAAGCGACCTTGCGTGCGGTGGACCGGTCGAGCTCACCGTCGAGGTAGTGCTGCATGACCTCGGCCACCTCGTGGCACTCGAGCTGCTCGGGGTCGTTCCGTCGCCACGGCAGTCTCACGATGCACCTCCTGGCAGGTAGCCCCCCTCGCGGAGCTGATCGCGCATGCGGTTGCGGGCGCGGTGCAGGCGACTCATGACGGTTCCGATCGGGATGTCGAGCGTGTCAGCCGCTTCCTGGTAGGTGAGCCCGTCGACGTCGACGAGGATGACGACCGCTCGGAACCTGTCGGACAGCGACCGCAGCGCGTTGGCCACGGGTGGGTCGAGCATCTCGTCGAGGACGATCTCCTGCGGTCCGGTTCGGCCGTCGGCGCCGGGGGCGGCGGTTGACTCGAGGATCTCCTCGGAGAAGTCCGAGACCTTCTTCTGCTTCCGCCAGTGGTTCTTGGCGGTGTTGCGCAGGATCGTCAGCAGCCACGCCCGTGGGTGACGCCCGTCGAACCGGTCGATCGCCCGGTAGGCGCGCAGCAGGGTCTCCTGCACGATGTCCTCGGCGGTATGCGTATCGCCCATCATCCTGCGGGCGACCCGCAGCAGGATCTCCAGTTCGGGCACGACGTACTCGCGGAACGCCTCGTCGCGTTCCGCTGACTCGGTCGTTTCAGCCGTGTCTGCTCCCACGTATGAGGCAACCCGCGACCGGTCCGCCGCATTCCACTCCTCCGACGAGGTCGTGGATCGCGTTCCGCGCTCCCGGGGAACAACGGCACGTGGCAGCGGGTTCCCGGGGTGTGATGAGCCGGGACGAGAACACTCCGATGCCCTGGTGGGCGTTGGGTGCCGCCGGGTTCGTGCTGGCGGCGGTCGGACTCGAGGTCCTCGGCGGCGGGTGGGCGAACTCGCCCGCTCCCGGCTGGTCGTCGGCGCTGATCCCCCTGGGCTGGCCGACCCCAGCTCGGGTCGTGTGGTGGCTTCTCGTAGCCGCGGCCGCGGGGACCTTCCACGTCGGGGTGGCGCGTTCCGGCCACGGCACCCATCCCGTCGTGGGATCGTTGACCGTGGCGATGTTCGTCGCCTTCGCGGTGGGGATCGCCTTCGGGGCGGAGTGGGCGGCGTGGCACTGAGCGACCGTCGGTCTCGACGAGGACGCCAGCATCGTTGCCGGGAGGTGCGGCGCGTCCTGCAGTCCTACCTCGACGGTGAGCTGCACCCCGTTGGCGCGATCGCGGTCGCCGACCACCTCGACGCCTGTTCCACATGCGGCACGGATGCCGGCGACTACCGTCTGCTGAAGCGGGCGCTGGCTCGTCTGCGGACCGAGGTGGACCACAGCCAACTGGCGCGACTGGAGAGCCTGGTTGCCGAGCTGACCGAACGGGGAGCGACGTGACGGACACCTACAACTACGAGCACTTCGATGCGTACGTCCGTGACGGCGCAGACCAGGCCGAGTTCGCCGGGTTCGCCGACCACCTCCACGTCGGCGAAGCCGCACCGGATGCCGCGCTAACGCGTCTGGACGACGGCGAGCAGGTCGCGCTGTCCTCGTTGTGGTCCGACTCGTACGCGGTGCTCGAGTTCGGGTCCTTCACCTGACCGTACTGCGCGGCGGAGGGTCCTCTGCTCGACGAAGCTGCGGGCCGGCACACCGCCGGGTCGTGGGTGTTCGTCTACACCCGTGAAGCCCATCCTGGCGCGCACGTGCCCGCCCATGCCACGTTCGACGACAAGTTGGCGGCCGCGGGCCAGCTGCGCGACGTGTTCGGGATCAGCCGACCGATCCTCGTCGACGACCTCGACGGGACCGCCCACCGCGCGTACGGATCCATGCCCAACATGACCTGGGTGGTCGGACGGGGCGGGCGACTGGTCTACAAGGCCGAGTGGACCAGCGCGACCAACGTCGAGGCCTTCGTCGACCGTCACACCGACACCCGCGGTGAGCGGACCGCCGGCGTCACCCTGGCGCCGTACGTCACCGAGCAGCTCGAGCACCGAGAGGTCGACCGGCAGGCGTTCTACCGGCACCTCGAGCAACGCAACGGGCCCCGCTCGCTAGCCGAGTTCCGCGAGGCCGAACGGATCTGGAGCGACCGCGGATGAGTTCAGGAACCTCCACCGTCGAGCACCGTGGTGTCGGGGCGGAACGCGAACCACACGAACCAGAACGTGTCGTCGACCGCGACGCGTTCGAGCTGGGTGCCCTGTAGCGGCCCGTCGACCGCCCGACCGTCGAAGCTCCACGTCGACCTGGTCTCCTCGTCGACGAACCGGTCCTCGACGTCCGGTGACGGACGGAACGTCAGCTGGGAGCCGTGCGCACCGTCACGTCGGAACGCGCTGGTCTGCCCGACGTCCTTGCCCCCCGCGACCGTGTTCGCGTCGACGGCGCTGGACGCCCCGGGGGCCCACCAGACCACCACCGGCTCACCGTCCAGATCCGTGTGCACGACGTGGTCCTCCCGCAACCGTTCCAGTGGGATCGCCTTCGGATCCTGACCATCGGGTCCGGCCACCCCGGCCACGCGGGTGTTCGGCGGCAGCCGGTCGTCGGTCGGGCCCTCGAACAGGAAGTCCGACGCCCGGTTCTCGTAGCCCGGGTACGGGTTGCGGCCGTAGTCACGGTCCGGGTTGGTCGCCGGCGACAGCACCATCCCGTCGGGTGACGCCTCGGCGAACTCCTCGAAGGACACGAGCGCGGTGGGGATGCGCTCCAGCTCCGTACCAACCCAGCGTTCGCCGACCACCGCACGGCCGGTGAACTGCACCCACAGGTTCTTGTGCTGCCGGTCGTACATCACCAGGTTCGACCGGTACAACATCCCGCTGGTGCCGAAATCCAGGACCTGCCCGTCGACCTCCCGGTGGAACGCCAGCCCGGAGTTGCACAGCGGGCAGTACGTCACCACGACCGGCTGGCCACCGATCACATCGTTGGCGATCTCGTGCTGGGTCATGATCGCCAGCGGGTAGGCGCGCCGGTCGCCGTCGACCTCGATGTCCAACACGGGGCTCTGCGGTTCCAACCACTCCCCCGCGGCGTCGACCTCTTCGAAGCACGGACGCTCGATCGGCTCGATCCCGTCAGGAGGCGGCCCCCCGGAGATGATCTCGTCGTCGTCGAACCCCTCGGCCACGACCGGATCGTCACGCAACCACGGGAACTGCGCATCCGGGTCGCCGGTGGACTCCTCGATCGGCGCTTCGCCGCCGTGCAGCAGCGTCCCCTCGGGGCACGTGCCGGGGGGCGCCGCGTCGGACGCTGTCGACCCGGCCCCCGGAGAGGAGGACGTGCCGCCGGTCCCCCCGCAGGCGGCCGCCATCAGCGCCCCGAGGGCGAGGGCGGCGACCGCTCCACGCATCGGTCAGGCCGTCTGTGCGGTCAGCGAGCGCGTCTCGCCCGTCGACTCGTAGAAGGCGAAGCTCAACACCGTCCCGAAGGCGATGTGCGCGACGAACTCGAACGGCTGGTTGGCGTTGCCGAAGATCGGGAACACGAGGGGCGAGATGATCAGGAAGTTGACCACGTACAGCAACGCCCCGTACACGGTCCCTGCCAGCGCCCGTGCCCCGTTCCCCCGAAGCCGCGCGGCGATTGAGGCGAACACCAGGCCGAACCCGACCGAGAGCACCGTGTGGATCACCGCGCCCAACGCCGGGTTGGCCGTGCCTGACGCCATGGCCTCCTCACCCTGCAGGATAGTCGAGATCATCATCAGCGGTCCGTTCGCCGGGTTCCCCACCGACGATGCGAACCACGCGTTGACCGCGATGAAGACGGTCCCAGCCACCAGCCCGCCGAGCACGCCTCGGGCCACCGCGCTCCGCGTCGACATGCCGCCTCGCTCAACGGTCGTGTTCCTCGTGGACGTGCCCATGTGCATCCCCTCTGTCGGTCCGGTTCCTCTGCGTGGCGGGAACCCCCGACGCGGCCGGAGCTATTCCGGGCGGTCGCGGCCAGTGCCCTGTTCGGTCTGGTCGATCGCCCACGCGGCGTTGATCAGGCCGATGTGGCTGAAGGCCTGCGGGAAGTTGCCGATCAGCTCGCCGGTGTCCGGGGCGACCTCCTCGGCCAGCAACCCGACGTCGTTGACGAACCCGGCGGCACGTTCGAAGACCTCCCGAGCCCGATCGGTCTTGCCCGAGCGGGCGTGAGCCTCGGCGAGCCAGAAGGTGCACAGTAGGAAGGTGCCCTCCTCCCCGGGCAGACCGTCGTGAGCGCGGTAGCGGTAGACCAGCCCGCGCTCGTCGGTCAGCCGCTCGGCGGTCGCGTCGATCGTGGCCAGCACCCGAGGATCGTTCGCGGGGAGGAACCCGACGATGGGGATCACCAGGTTGGACGCGTCGAGGGCGGTCGTCTCGAACGCCTGGGTGAACGCGCCGACGTCGTCGCTCCACCCGCGGTCGAGGATCGCCCCGCGTATCTCGCCTCGGATCCGCTTCCAGGCCTCGACCCGGTCGCCAGCGTCCAGTTGCTCGGCGAGGTCGATCGCGCGGTCCAGCGCGACCCAGCACATCAGCTTCGAGTACACGTAATGACGGGGCTCGCCGCGGACCTCCCAGATCCCCTGATCGGTCTCGGTCCAGACCTCGGCGGCCGTGTCCGCCAGCGTGATCAGGAACCGTCGTTCCTGGTCATCGAGCTCGCCCAACTGATGCCGCAACCGGTGGACCGCGGCGAGTAGCTCGCCGTACACGTCCAGCTGCTTCTGCTGCCAGGCACCGTTGCCGACCCGTACCGGGCTGCTGTTCCGCCAGCCTGAGAGATGGCCCAACTGACGCTCGGACAGGTCACGCTCCCCACCCACCCCGAACATGATCTGCAGCTCCCGGCGCCGGTACACCGAGCTAGCCGCCGTCGTGAGGTAGTCGAGGAACGCCCGCGACTCATCAGGACAGGCCGCAACCCACAACGCATCCAGCGCCAGGCTCGCGTCACGCACCCAGGCGTACCGATAATCCCAGTTGCGTCCGCCTCCTACGACCTCTGGAAGGGAAGTCGTAGGAGCCGCGACCACCGCTCCGGTCGGCTGGAACGTCAACGCCTGCAGCACCCGACCCGAGTGCTCCACGAGGTCGGCGTACGGACCTTCGTAGCGCTGGTGCTGCTCCCTCCAGGATCGCCAGGCGGCGACCGTGTCGTCCAAGCGGTCGGCCACCTGCGCCGGGCTCCAGGGCTCGGCAGGGGGTTGCCAGCTCGAGCCGTACGACACCGCGAACGACGCGCTCTCGCGTGCCGACAAGCTCACCGTCGCGTGCACCACCGGACCCTCGACGACCAGCGGCACGTCGCTCGAGAGACGCAACGTCACCGGCCCGCCTCGGGCGATCACGCCTGCATCAACCTCACGCACCAACGGGGTCGTCAACCCGTACTCGTAACGCGGCGCGAACGACACCGACAGGTCGACCCGCCCCTCGGTACACGCCGCACGACGCAACAGCACGTGCGGCGACCCATCCCCGAGGTCGTGGCCACGGACACCCTCGGCCATCGCCAACGCATCCGTCAGTTCCAGCACCCCATCGGTCGTCTGGAACCTCGTCACCAGCACCATCGACCCGTCGACGTACCGGCGGGTCACCTCCGCATCGCCGATCGGACGCACCGAGAAGTGCCCACCATCGCTGTCATCCAGCAGCCTCGCGAACACCGACGGACTATCGAAGCGCGGGAAGCACAACCACTCCACCGACCCGTCACGGTCCACCAACGCCGCCGACTGGCAATCGCTCAACAGCGCGTGGTCAGCGATCGGCCGGTCGGACATCCGCTCTCCTCGGTCGCTGGCTGGTCCGGTCCGGGAACCGGCGGAAGCCGACAGGCATTCCTCCCCGCCAGCCTCCAGGGTGTGCCCTGTGACCGGCAGATGCCCGACGTCCGTCCAGGTCGACGGAAGGGATACGGCGGGCCGCGTGTTGGCATGCGCGAGACCCCGCCACGCGACACGACGCCCACACGGAGGAACCGACATGCCACGCGTACCCGTCCACACCGTCGACGACGCACCTCAGGCGAGCCGGGATCTGCTGGAAGGACTGAAGGAGAAACACGGCAAGGTCTTGAACATCCACGGCGAGATGGCGCACGCCCCCGCGGTGATCGACCTGTACGAGTCCGCCGAGAAGGCCATCGGCGCCCAGACCTCCCTGGACACCGCAACCCGCAAGGCGATCCACCTCGCGGTCTCCGCGGTCAACGACTGCGGCTACTGCCAGTCGGCGTACACGGTCGGTTGCAAGCGGGCCGGGTTCGACGAGGACCAGACCGTCGCGATCCGTGGGGGGCGAGAAGCCGAGTTCGACGACAGGCTGTCGGCACTGCTCGACGTCTCCCGGGAGATCGCCGCCAACAACGGCTACGTCGACGACCGGACCTGGCAGGCCGCGACCGATGCAGGTTGGTCGGACGTGGAGATCCTCGAAGCGTTCGCGGACACGATCCGCGCGATCGTGACCAACTACTTCAACCACCTGACCGGCACCGGGATCGACCTCCCGCTCGCCCCCGGACTCGACGAGGACTGACGGGAACCGACCCGACCGCCTTCAGTGGGCTGCCCGCAAGCCGAAGGCCGCGAACGTGACGAACGCCGCCGCCCCCACAAGGAACCGCAGGTCACGTCGGTCACGGGTCAGCACGAACAACATCACGAAGAACACCACAGCTACGACGACCTGGATGGCCACGCCCGCATCCGTCCGCGGCAGCAGGAGTTCCCTCATGTCCAGGGAACCAGCCCACGACCGGGTCTGTTCCGGGCGTTCCGGCCGGTCACGTGGACGG
>JAHWKO010000068.1 GCA_019347855.1 Actinomycetota bacterium | reverse complement strand
CCTCTGACGGCTCGACCCCCAACGTGGGCGCATCCTCGGCCCGGTCGGTCACCCCCCGCCACTGCGCAGGTGACCGCTCGACGGTCGCGAGCATCCCCCCGGGATCCAGCCGGTCGACCTCGACGTCGTCGAGCGACACGACCTACGACCGACGGCGGGAGGGCTTGGCCTCCTCGACCAGCATCACCGGGATGCCGTCGCGGACCGGGTACTGCAGCCCACACTGGGTGCAGACGATCACGTTGCGCCGGTCCTTGTGCTCGACCTCCCCGTGGCAGTCGGGACACACCAGGATGGCGAGCAGTTCCTCATCGAGTGCGACCACGTCGTTGTCCTCCTACGCCAGCTGTCGGACGTGGTCGGTGACCTCGTCCCGGATCCGTTCCATCGTCCCGCGGTCCTCACCCTCGACGTTCAGCCGTAGCAGCGGCTCGGTGTTCGAGGGCCGCAGGTTGAACCACCCCCAGGTGTCCCCGAGGTCCTCGAGCTCGACGGTGAGGCCGTCCGCCCAGTCGACGCTGCCGCGCCGACCGAACGCGTCCGCGACCGAGTCGAGGACCGCCTCCTGGTCGTCGACCTGGAAGTTGATCTCGCCGGACTGCGCGTACCGGTCGTACGGCGCCATGACCTCGGACAGTGGGGCGCCGGCGATCGACACGGCTTCGAGGAGGAGCACCGCGGCGATCAGCCCCGAATCCGCCCGGTAGTTGTCACGGAAGTAGTAGTGGGCCGAGTGCTCGCAGCCGTAGACCGCCCCCGTCTCGGCCATGCGCTGCTTGATGAAGGAGTGCCCCACACGCGTCCGGACGGGCTTGCCGCCGGCTGCTTCGACCGTCTCGGGGACGATCCGGGAGCAGATCAGGTTGTAGAGGACGGTCTCGCCGGGACGCTTCTCGAGGATGCGGTCGGCGACCATCGCCCCGACGAGCGACGGGACGACCGGTTCACCCCGTTCGTCGACGACGTAGGAGCGGTCGGCGTCCCCGTCGAACGCGAGGCCTACGTCGGCTCCGGTCTCACGGACCCGGTCGCGCAGGTCCCGCAGGTTGGCCTCGTCCGACGGATCGGCCGGATGGTTCGGGAAGCTGCCGTCGAGCTCGAAGTACAGGGGATCGATCTCGAAGGGCAGGCCGTCGAACACGGCGGGTACCACGTGACCGGCCATGCCGTTGGCGGCGTCGACCACCACCTTGAGCGGCCGTAGCGCCTCCCGATCGACGAACCCACGCACGTGCTCGGCGAAGCGGGGCAGCACGCCGCGTTCGCGCTCGGCACCCGGAGAGCCTTGGTCAGCGAGCTCGTCCGACCGCACGAGGTCGCGGATCTGGGCGAGGCCGGAATCGATCGAGACGGGCACCGCCCCCGCACGGCACAGCTTGATGCCGTTGTAGCCGGCCGGGTTGTGGCTGGCGGTGAACATCGCCCCGGGCAGGTCGAGGTCACCGCTCGCGAAGTAGAGCATGTCGGTCGACGCGAGCCCGACGTGGACCACATCGACGCCTTGCGACGTGACGCCGGCGGCGAAGGCTTCGACGAACCCTGGCGACGAGGGGCGCATGTCGTGCCCGACGACCACCGCGCTCGCATCGAGGACGCGCGCAGCGGCCGCCCCGATCCGCCGGATCAGGTCCTCGTCGAGCTGCTCCGGGACGAGGCCCCGGATGTCGTACGCCTTGAAGATCCCATCGAGGATCTCGTCGTGCGATCCGCCCCCGGACCCGCGCTTGCCAGACCCCATCGTCGCTCCGCCATCCGTCGTCGGCCGCATGGTAGGTGGCCGGGCGATAGACGGGACCCGCCGGTCGTCGCGATCGTCGGGTCACCCCTCCGGACGGTCCCCCGAAGGGTCCTTGGGGCGGTCCCCCGGGCGGTCGGGGAGCACCGGCTCCGGAGGCTGGCCCGGCAGGTGTCGTCCGATGTAGCGCGACCGGGTCCGGCCGTCCTCCTTCCAGTACGCGTACCAGTACGGCCCGTGGGGGCACGTGGTGCAGCGGTCCTTGCCGCACCGCACGTGCTCCTGGCGGTAGGTGACCTTGCCGATCTGCGGGTCGTCGTCCTCCCCCTCGTCCGGGTGCCCGTCGGCGTGCAGGAGCAGGCCCCGGACCAGGATCATCAGCCGGCGGAGGTCGTACTGGTCCAGCTGACGGACCTCGTTCACGAGCTCACGAGGGATCGTCACCGCCACCTCCGTCGTCGTCGTCGCCTAGCGCGGACCGGGACGCGTCCGCCGGGACGGGGTCCTGATCGCATCTTAGGTTACCCGCGCACATAAGAATCCACAGGAGCAACGCTCCAGGGTGGAGGAGCGGCTGGAAGGACCTGGGAACGCGCTACCAGGACGACGCGCGGTCGTCCGCGGCGGGGTCCTGGTCCCCGAAGAGCTCACCCTGCTCACGCTGTTCATGCGCGGCGGGGACGTCGGGATCGGGGCGGGTGCGGCCGAGCATCTCGGCGATCAACGCGACCGTGCCCTGCTCCCCCAGAGGGCGCGCATCGACGTCGACGTCGTCGCGCACGTCCGCCAGCTCCCACCCGTGCGGGGGCGAGGTGCGGTCGGCGTGGGCGATGCAGAGGTCGTAGGCCGAGGGCTCGCGTTCGTCAGCGAGGTCCTCGATGACCACCTGGCGCTCGGCGTACGCGAACGTCAGCGTCGCGGCGGCAGGCGACGGACAGCCCGGGCGCGAGCACGACCTCGCGACCGCGCGAGACAGCGGACGCACCACGTGAGGTCGGGACTGCTCGGATGGTTGGCTCGACACGCGGCCACGGTAGATGACACCGGTGTGGTTCTCCAAGCACCTCGTCCCCTCCGAGACGCCCGGCGTCCCCCAGCGTCGACCAGGGGTTCTTGTGTAACCCATGACGTTACCCAAGACGGTTGTGTGATTCGCGTCACCGGGGTGACCCGGCGCCGCGGCCGTCCCGGAGGGGCGCCCACCGTGACGCCCGAAGCCCGACCGACGGCTGGACGAGCGCTGCGGACCCCCACAGGAGCCAGCGTCAGGGTGAGATGCGAACGCAAAAGCGTCGCCCCGAGTGACCTCCGCGGAACGCGGTCAGCCTCTCGGGACGACAGGAAACAAACTACCACCTCGGCCGACAGGCTGTCAAACCGAGGGGATCACGACCCGGGTGGTTCCGTCGGTCGGGCGGGGTCGGTGGGGACCAGCGACGGGGCCGGTTCGGTCGGCGCGGCCGGGGACTCCCCGGTTCCCGGGGCGGTCCGGGTGGGCACCGGGGTGGCGGTCGGGACGGCAGGGGTCGGTTGCGGGCTGAGTGCCGGTCCCCGGCGGGTCCCGAGACGGCCGGTCAGCCCGGGAGCACGCACCACCAACGGGACGTCCTCGGCCCCACGCCAGGCCCGTGACGGCACGCCGGCGTGCGCCACCAGGTCCAGTCGGCCGAAGCTGAAGGAGCGGATGCCCGCGATCACCTCTCCCTCGTCGGCGGTCACGAAGATGGCGTGCCGGTCGAGGGTCGGGATCTGCGCTCGCAGATCGATGTCGAGAGCCGTCCCCGCCGGGACCACCAGGTCCTGCAGGGGGTCCGGGGCGTGGACGGACAGCTCCCCCACGACCGTGACGTCGACCACCGCCGGCGACGAAGAGGGGTTCACGACGTGCAGTGCCTCGCCGCGTCCGTCGTTGGAGCCGGTGATGATCGTCCATCCCACATCCGGCGCGGGCTGCCCGAGCTGCACGGCCACGCCGGTCTTCGCGACGTCCTCGGACCGCACGATCGTTCCGGTGGACACGGCGACGGGGACGCCGTTGGCGGATGCGAACGTCACCGCCCCCTGCGCCACCCCCTCGGGTAGCACCCCACGCAGGTCGATCCGTTGGAGGCTCCCGGGCGGGATGCTCGTCTCGGACAGGTCCGCGAGCGGCGTCCCCCCGTTCGGTCCGTGCACGGTGATCTCGAGGACCGCCGCGCGGTCCGAGGGGTTCAGGACCCACGCCCACGACTCGTGGTCCCCGGGCAGCCACGGGATCGTCCACTCCGCCGCGGTCTCGTGCGCGAGCTTGGCGAGGCTGACGCCCTCGACCCCGCCAACGGCGGGGTCGAGGCTCTGCCAGCCCTCGGCGACCACGCGCCCCGCACGTGCCGTGACGACGGCACCCAGGTCCTGGCGCTCGGGGGCGTGGTCGTTCAGCGTGATGACCCGAACGCTCTGGCTGGGGACGGACACGTTCTTCAGGAGCTCAGGGGTCTCGATCCCGGCCTCGGTGTACAGGGAGATGCCGACGGCCGCGTCGGCGCCGAACGGGTTCGCGAGCACGACCCTGGCCTGTGCCCCACCGGCCGTGCTGACCCCCGGCAGGTACCAACGCGTCCCCGCCTCGGGTTCGCAGGCACCTTCGAGGATCCCGCTCGGCTCACCCGTCACGTTCCGCCGCCAGATCCGACCCACCACCGACGGGGTCCGCCACCACCGGGCCGCGATCGCCAGGTCGGCCTCGGACGCAGCGATCCGTTCCACGTCGACCGCGCCGGGGAACACCTCGAGTTCCGCGCCCCGGGACACCTGGCCGTCCGCGAGGACATCCACCCGGACGGCCGACGACGTGGGCTGCCCCGGCGGGGTCGCCGCTACGGTCAGGAGCTCGTTCTCGGCATCGGACCGCCCGGCGGCGCAGTACCACGCCCCGGAGACGGCGGTGCGTGCATCACCGACCTCGACCGGCGGGGTCGCAGGGGCCGGCAGGGCGACGTCGAGCGCGACGCCGGCGCTGACGACGAGCACCAGCAGGCCGACGGCGATCAAGGGGGAGGTCGCCCGGTTCATGGACGGCTCCTGGGCGTCGCGGGGGGTTCCGCGAAGCTCGGCGGACGGAGGACGAGCGAGACGGCGAAGAGCGTCACGAACGCCTGCATGGCCACGATCAGCGTCCGGCGGGTCTGGCGGTCGAACCGGACCTCGACGCCGTCCGCGTCGGGTGGCACCGAGAAGCGCGTCAACCGCCCCTCGGCGCGGGCGCCGAGCTCGCGGCCGTCCGCGAACGCCTCCCACCCCACGTCGGTCGGCTCGGCCAGCAGGATCGTCCCGGCGCCCGGCACGCGACCGGCGTAAGTGTCGTCCGCGACGTGATCCAGGGGGACGGGCTCGGCGTCGGGCGGCAGCTCGCCGCGTCGCTCGATCGCGACCGCGACGTTCGGCGCGACGTACGAGGCGCGCGGGACCCACCCGGCGATGCGGTAGACGAGGCCGGCGGCGACGGGCTGAGGCTCGAGGTCGAACTGGTCAGCGAGCACGGTCTGCAGACGTTCGGATCGGCCTCCCTCGGGCACGAACACGTACAGCACGTTCGCGATGCCGAGCTGTGACGCGGCAGCGGGGCTCACCCCCGCAGTCATGTCCTCGATCGCACCGTCGATCAGCGTCGCCAGGTCGGTCTGCTCGGGCATCCCGAAGGCGGCCATGGTTGGCCCATCGGGACCGGTCATGTCCCACTCGATCCGTCGACCGTCGTCGGAGAGGACGAGCACCCGGTAGGGGCCGGGGACGTCCTGCTCCGCGTTGAGGAACGCCGGCAGGGCCGTCTCACCGACCGTGTAGCTCTCCCAGGGCTCGGCGATCAGGTGGAGCGAGGCTCCGATGCCTCCGGCCGCCACCACGGCCGCGGCGACGATCGCTGCGATCTGGCGCCACCCGAAGGCATGGGACCGCAGGTACTCCTCGGCGGTGGTGAAGGCGGTGGCGAGCAGGGTCGCGTAGGCGAGAGCCGCCACGAGCAGGAGGAGCCCGGGCCACGCGATCGCGTCTCCTCCCGCGCGCCCGAGCCCCCACGCCCCGAACGCCGCCAGCACCACGATCGACCACAGGGTCCCCACGAGCATGGGGCGGCGGCGGTAGCCGAGCAGCAGTCCCAGCAGACCGGCAGCCGGGTACGCCACCCCGACGATCAGGCCCGGGAACCGGTCCAGGTCCGGGACGAGCAGCAGCCACCGCAGGAACGGTGATGGTGCGGCATCGGTCGCGGTGAAGCCGCCGAGCACGGGGCTGCCGGGTCCGACCAGGGCGAACCCCCACGGCAGCAGGAGCACGAAGGCGCCGGCAGCGGCCAGGAGCACACGGATCGAGGCCGATCGTCGCGCCTCGGCGGGAGCGTCCACGGCCGCGATCGCGATGAGCCCGAGCGCGACCGCCACGACGATCAGCGGCGCCGCGGTCGGTTCGAACGCGACGAGCACCGCTCCGAGGATCGCGGCGCCGGCGGTGGCCCGCCAGGCGTTGGCCGGCGGCCGGTGGACATCCGCGAGCCGCACGCCCACCAACGCGAGCGCGGGGAGCATCACCACCGCTACCAGTCCGCCGAGCCGACCGGTGATCAGCGCGGCCATCGCCGGTGGGCTCAAGGCGTACGCCGTGGCTGCGACCGCACGCGGGACCGTCGTCCCGGAGACCAGCTGCCCGGCACGCAGGGCCAGGACCCACGCCAGGGGCAGCGCCCCGAACAGCAGGAGGCGTGGCGCGAGCCACTCGTTGCCGAGCGTCAGCAACCCGAAGAACCCCAGAACGGCCTGAGCCGGAGACGGTGCGGCGGACGTCGCCAACCCGCCGATGTCGTGCCAGCCGGAGGCGTACGTCTCGAGGAACGTGAACGGCGAGGCGGGCCACGGGGCCAGCTCGCCACCGCGGATCGCGCCCGACCGCAGGAACGGCACGATGACGACCAACCCGAGCGCGCCCAGCGCGATCGCCATGACCAGCACGGGGTGCCGACGAGCCGCCCGCACGATCCGGATGGACGACGGTTCCTCCTCGAGGTCGTCCCGGATCGGTTCGGGGACCTCGACGTCCCCTCCGGCCAGTCGGTCCGCGACCGCCTCGCCGTACGAGCGCAGGCGGGGCGCGATCCGGGCGAAGAGCGGCGCGAGCTCCGAGTCGCTGCGGGCGCGGCCGTCCTGGATCGCCCTTCGCAGCCGGATGGTCCCGCGCAGGTGCGCGAGGTTCCACATCCAGGCCCGGACCGTCTGCCACGCGGCGCTCACCTGGCGGGTCGCGATGAAGCCGATCACCTTGGCGATCCCCACGATGAGGAACAGTGGGAGCACCAGCGCGAGGCGGGGCGCGCCGTAGCACTTCAGCAGCGTGGCCAGCGTGTTGCGCTCGGCGAAGTAGCGGCCGCCCAGCTCCTCGGTCTGGCCCAGCCGGCGGTAGTTCGACACGGCGCGCACGTGACGGGCGACCGCGTCGGGGACGACCTCGACGATGTGCCCTCTGAGCCAGGCCCGCCAGCACAGATCGAGGTCGTCACGGAACACGTGGTACCGGCGATCGAGCCGGCCGAGATCGTCGAACAGCGCGCGACGGACGAGCATGCCGGCCGATGACACGTAGAGGACGGGGCGCTGACGGTCGCGTTGTCCCTGGTCGAGCTCATCGGGCTCCAGGCCCGAGTCGGCACGCCCCGTGATGTCGATGCTCATGCCGACCTGCTGGAGGCGGCGCGGATCGTCGTAGCTGACGAGCTTCGGTCCCACGATCCCGAGCTGGGGGTCCACCGTCTGCGCGACGAGCCGCTCGACCATGTCGGGTTCCGGGATCAGGTCGTCGTGGAGCAGCAGGATCCACTCGGCGTCGGAGCCCGCAGCCACGGCGGAGTCCAGAGCCATGCTGACAGCAGCGGGGAAGCCCAGGTCGCGCTCGGCGATCAGGACGCGGTCGGGACCCAGGCGTTCCACCAGCCGTTCCCTGCTGCCGTCCTGGGATCCGTTGTCGACCGCCACGAGCTCGAGGTGCTCGTAGGTCTGGGCCTCGAACGCATCGACCGCGTCGTCGAGCCAGCCGATGCCGTCGTGAGCGACCAGCACGGCGAGTACGGGCGGGGTGGGACGCTCGGTGACATCCTCCGCCGCGCCGGGGTCCTCCGGTTCAGCGTTGGCGGTGTCCAGTGCCGTCTCCCTCCGAGCCGACGTCCGTGCGGCTACGCGCGCAGCAGCCGACCGGAGCCACCGACGCGGGCGGCGACTCGGGTCGTGGGCTCCACGCATCGCGCCCGCCGGAAAGGCGGGCGCTCACAGGCGACGCTAGCACACGCCACCCGAGGTCACGTCCGTCGCAGCGAGGTCCCTCGGCAACGCAACCGGTACCCGATCAGCAACGCGAGGCCGCGACCACGTGTGCGACGACGGGTCCAGCCCACGCGGACCGTGGAGGCGACGTAGGGATGGGTGAACCGGGCGGTCCGCACGTCGGCGGCGCCCTCGAAGCGGGTGTGGCGGCCGTCCCCTCGGGGATCCACGATCAGGAGGCGAGGCGCTTCAGACGGCGACGCTCACGTTCGCTCATGCCGCCCCAGATGCCGAACCGTTCGTCGTTCTCGAGCGCGTAGCGCAGGCACTCCTCCCGCACGTCGCACGCGTTACAGATCCGCTTGGCCTCCCGTGTGGAGCCGCCCTTCTCGGGGAAGAACGCCTCCGGATCCGCATCGAGGCAGCGGGCCTCGCCCATCCAGGCCATCTCCTCGTCGTAGACGAGTCCGGCCCCTGTGGCCTCTGCGGTGATCGTTCCCACGGTGGCTCCTCGCTCACGCCGGCGTAATTACAACAACGTCATTCTGCGCCGGCGGACGCCGTTCGTCAAGGGGTGACCCACGACAGGTTGTGGTCACGGGGCGTGACGGCCCCTACGGGTAGGGGGCTCCCGCGTGTGAGAGCCGGTGGGATCAGGCGTGCGTGCGCCGGTGGGAGCCCAGCCCCCCGGCGCTCTTGGCCACGAAGTCGCACTCGGGGCAGGGGTGGCCGTCGACCCCTGGATCGGGAGCAGTTGCCTCCTCGACGACCGGCTCGCTCTGCACGTCATCGGCGAGCTCGTTCTGCGCTTCCTCGGCGGTGTCGGACGGCTCCGCTGCGAGGTCGTCCTCGTCGTCGGACTGCTCGGGGTCACCCAGCAGCGCTGCGAGCAGGCCCCTCGGGGCCGGATCTTCGTCCTCCACCGCGAGCTCGGGTGCGGGAGGCTCAGGCGCGGGGCCGGGAGGCGCAGGCGCGGGGCTGTGGTCTGCGCCGCCGGAGCCCACGCGCTCCCGCACGTCATCGAGCTTGCGCGCGAGCTTGCGGCGCTCCCGCCGGGACAGCCCCTGGGCGAACTCCTCGACGAGGTCACGCAGGATCTGCATGCGCTCGTCCTCGAGCCGGGCGTCCCGTACCTCCAGGTACCCGACCAGTGACGACTCCAGGCCCTCGAGGTGCGCCTCCACATCGCTGAGACGGTCGACCGCACGGACCAGGCGGCCGCTCACCTTCTCCGCCTCCTCGCGCGCCGATGCCACCGCCCGTTCGAGAGCCGAGGCGACGTGCTCGTCGAGTTCTCCCGGGAGCCCACCGAGCTCCGTCGACACCGCTCGCAGTTCGTCGTGGGCGACCTGCAATCGCTCCTCGGCGGAGCCGATGGCGTTCGCGACGGCGCTCCTGAGCTCCTCCCGCTGCTCGCCGAGCGCTGCGGGCAGCGTGCTGTCGAGCACCCTTGAGACGTCGTCGAGCCGCAGCTCGATCGCCTCGAGGACCGCTCCGACCCGCCCCTCGCGTTCCTCGCGGTCCGCGCCGAGCGTCGCGGCGATCGACTCACGGTGGGTCCGCAGGGCCTCGTCGATCGACTCGCGGTCAGCCCGCAGCGCCAGATCGACGCCCTCCCCGTGGGTCTCCAGCGTCGCGTCGACCGCCTCGCGGTGCCTGCGGGCGGCCTCCTCACTGGCGTCGAGACGCGTGGAGAGGGCGTCGCGTTGCTGCGCGACCGCCGCATCCAAGGCCTGACGCAGTGCAGCGAGCTCCGACGTGACGGTGTCGGACAGGTCCGACCGCAGCTCGGCAAGGCGTTCAGCCTCCGCGGCGGAACGACCGCGCACCACCTGGAGCTGTTCGCCGAGGTCCGAGACCTCGTCGGCGATAGGGATCAGTCCTCGCCGCAGCTCCGCCGCGAGCCCGGGACCGATGTTCTCGATGCGGTCCTCGATCGCCTGGGTCGCTCGGTCGCGTTCACGATCCGACGCCGACAGCTGCTCCCGCACCTCGTCCAACGCCCCGAGTCGCTCTCTCACGTCGTCCAGCGCCCCGAGCCGCTCCTGCACGTCGTCCAGCGCCCCGAGCCGCTCCTGCACGTCGTCCAGCGCCCCGAGCCGCTCCCGGACATCGTCCAACGCCCCGAGCCGCTCCCGGACATCGTCCAACGCCCCGAGCCGCTCCCGGACATCGTCCAACGCCCCGAGCCGCTCCCGCACCTCGTCCAACGCCCCGAGCCGCTCCCGCACCTCGTCGAGCGTTCCGAGGCGAAGGGACAGATGCTCCAACCTGTCGGACAGCTCCTCGAGCTGACCGGGGACAGCCCCGGCGCGCCGACCGGCCGCATCCAGCTCGTCCAACCGCCGGTGTACGGCGTCGAGACCGTCCAGGCGTCTGGGGATCGACTCGAGCGTTCCGAGCCGCTCATCGAGGCCTGCGAGCAGCTCCTTCACCTCATCGAGCGCCCCGAGTCGTTCCCGCACGTCGTCCAGCGCACCCAGCCGCGCCCGCATGTCATCCAGGCCTCGCATCCGCTGCCGCACCTCATCGAGCGCTCCGAGCCGGTCGCGCACCTCGTCGAGGACGCCGAGCCGTTCGGGCACCCCCTCCAGACCGCGCAACCGCTCCGGCACCTCCCCCAGCGCGGCGAGGTGTCCGGGGACCTCGTCGAGCTGGCCCACACGGTCCCGGACGTCCTCGAGGCCCGCACCGAGGGCACGGACGGTCTCGCGCAGGTCCGCCTGATCGTCCTGATCGAGGCGTTCCTGCAACCGGGTCAGCCGGTGACCGATCGCTCCGAACCGCTCCTCGAGCCGCCCCCCGAGGTTCATCTCGAAGCGATCGAGCAGGGTGACGAGCTCCTCGCTGCCACGTGACTCGTCGACGCTGAGCTGTTCGCCCACGGCAGACAGCTCGTCCGAGAGGCGCGCCTGGCGGGCTTCCAGGGTCGCGATCGCCGTCTCGGCGGCCTCGGCGAGCTGTACCAGACGCACCTGGTGGGACGTCGTCGTGCCACGCAGGCGCTCGAGCTCGCCCGCCAGCTCCGTCGTGCGCTGCGTGAGCTCGGCACCGATCCGTTCGGTGTGCTCGTGCAGCTCGGACCGGATGTCCGTCAGCCCGCTGGCGGTCTGCTCCCGGAGGCTCCGCACCCCCTCCTCCAGCGAGCCGAGACGTTCCGTGGTCCGCTCCACCAGGCGGTTGAGCTCCCGCTGTTCCTCGAGCTGACGCTCCACCGCGCGCGCGAAGACCTGGTCGACGGCGACGTCGACCTCGTCGGGATCGCGACGGCGTTCTCCGCGTCCTCGATCGAACAGCGTCTCGTCGGCCACCCCGATCAGCTCCCCGCCGGTCTCGCGCACCATACTGCGCGGGGCGAGCCCACCGGGGGGATGCGGACTTGTGCCTGCGGCGACCGCCCCGCAGCATCGTGGACCGACGACGACCGGAGTGTTGGTGACGGGCACCGCGGACGCCCTCGATGCCGTCGTGGACGGCGTACGACGGGGGGACCCCGATGCGATCGCCGCCGTCTACCTCGAGGTCGCGCCCGCGCTGCGCGCCTTCCTCCGCAACGAGGTCAGCCATGGCGAGGTGGCTGACGACCTGGTGGAGCAGACGTTCCTCGAGCTCGTCGAGGCCCACGGCTCGATCCGAGGGGACGGCCGGTCGCTCCGGGCCTGGCTGTTCCAGGCCGCCCGTCACAACCTGTACGACTGGCGGCGCCGGGCTGCCCGCCGGTCCGACTACGAGCTCACCGAGGAGATCCGGTCCAACCTCGGCTCCGGTGCGCCTGACCCGTCCGACGTCGTGGGAGACGCCGACGACGTCGCCCGTATCCGCGCCGCGATGGCCGAGCTCACCCCGGACCAGCGGGAGGTCCTCGAGCTGCGACTGATCGCCGACCTGCCGATCGCCGAGGTGGCCCGGATCACCGGGAAGACCGAGGGGGCCGTGAAGCAGCTGCAGCACCGTGGTCTCGGGCGGCTCAGCCGGACCCTGGACCTCGCGGGCCCATCCGCCGACGGGACCGGCTCCGCAGATGACCCGTAACCCGGAGGGGGGTTGTCTCGCCTACCTGTACGACGCGAGCGAGGACCAACGTGCCTGACCGCCACCGCACCAGCGACGAGCTGGACCGTCTCCTGGACGGTCTGCTGACCGGTGACGCCACGGACGCCCACGATGGGCTGCTCGAGGCTGCGCGCCAGGTCCGTCTCCTGGCCGAGGAGCCGGTCCCGACCGATGTCCGCAACCGGCACCTGACGGCGATCCGCGCTGCCGCCGCCGACCAGGCGGCGACGGGGACCACCGCACCGGTCGGGTGGCGCGACCGCGTGCGCGGTCGCGCTGCGGCGATCGGTGCGGCCACGGGGCTCGTGTTCTCCGCGACCGGTGGGGGCGCCGTCGCGCTCGCACAGGACGCGGCTCCCGACGACCTGCTGTACGGCGTCAAGCGGGCCAGCGAGCAGGTGGCTCTCGCCGTCTCGACCGACGACGCGAGCCTGCACCTGCGGCTCGCTGAGCGTCGGCTCGACGAGATCGGTGGCGCCCCCGACCACGCCGCTGATCTCGCCGACGAGGCGGCCCGCCAGCTCGGCCTCGCCAAGCAGGAGGGCGCGGACCTGTCCGAGGCCGGCGTGAACGCCATCGAACGCTTGTCCGAGGTCGTGGCCCAGCTCGAGAACGAGAACGCACGGATCGCGGTCTCCCGCGCCTGCGCGCGGATCGCCGAGAAGCACGGTCGCGACGGCTCGTCGTGCGGGTACGACGGTGTGAGCCGCCCCGGTCGCAGCGGGGACGCTCCCGGCCACAACGGGGACAGCGGCGACGCACCCGGGCGCAGCAGTGGCGAGCCGCGACGCAGCGGCGACGCACCTGGACGGAGCGGAGACGCACCGGACACGGATGGGCCCGAGGGCGGCCCTCCCGCCAGGCAAGGCGAGGACGCGCGCCCGGACGACACGGGACCACCGCCCGGCGCCGAGGTCCCGGCTCCCGGTGCGCAGGGAGATGGCGACTGAGGCAGGGATAGGCGGCACGGGCGTCGAACCCCGCACCGAGGGGGATCGCGCCACTAAGGTTCCCCGCTGACCCACTGCAGGGGGACCACCCGTGAGTTCGATCCTTCCGTTCAGCCCGATCCGTCGCGTCGTGGCCATCGGTGCCACGCTCGCCGTGACCGTCGCGCTCCTACCGACGCTGCTGGCCGCGCCTGCCGCGGCGTTCCCGGTGGCGGACGACTCGGGGAGCTACACGCTCTGCGGTCGTGTGTTCCCCGACCCGCAGGCGTACTGGCCGTCCCCGTCCCAGGCCCCGGGCCAGTCCCCGTGGGCCAAGGGCAACGGTGAGTGCCGCT
>JAHWKO010000067.1 GCA_019347855.1 Actinomycetota bacterium | reverse complement strand
GATCTCGAACCGTCCTCGTGCGTCTTCATCGACGATCTGGACCGCAACGTGCATGCCGCCGAGGAGGTCGGGATGCTCGGCATCCACCACACCGACCTCGCGGAGACCGTGTCGGCGTTGGAGGGAGCCTTCGGGCTCGACCTCCGACAGCCCTGACGCGACGTACCGGACCGCGTCCACGGCGTCGGGAGAGAGCTCAGCCCAGCGGGTCGTCCGCTCCAGCCGTCCGCCTGTGGCAACCGCGCCAACAGCACGCGCCCCAGCAGCGCCGCGATCAGCACCAGCACCCCAGCAGCGTGGTACGCGGCGCCGACCGAGGTCGGGTCGGCGAGCGCCGAGAACGCGAACGCTCCCACACCCTCACCCGGCGATGATCACCGCGATCATGGTCCCCGCGATCTGCGCCATGCGCTCAGGGGGAGCGACACGGACGAACAGCGTCTGGGGCCGAGCACCCACGCGGTCCCGGCTCCCACGAGGAGGTTGCCGACCAGGAACCACGCAGGCGACCGCCCGAACGCCGCGATCCCGAGCGCCAAGGCGAAGGCCACGAGGTGGGTGAGTTGGACGGTGGGACGTTCGATCTCCCGGCGGCCGTGATCGCCATCGTGACCGGGTCACCCACACGATCGGGGCGATGATGCGCAGCACCGGTTGCCGGAGGATCTCGGTGAACCCGCTCCACACCGGTGGTCGCTCTGGCCGCATGGTCGGGGCGGGGAGGTGGATCGTCAGGGGCCAGCCCCGGGACCACGACCGGGACGGCCAGCACGATCGCCCCAGCTACCTGCAACCCGGCCCGGAGGGTAGTGGGGTGGCCCTCCGCGGCCGTGTAGGGTCGACAGCGTCACGCGCGCTCCTACAACTCTCCGGGTGCGCCCATCTCTGCACAGACAGGCAACACAACATGAACTTCGACGCTCAAGAGGAGCGCCTCGCCCTCTACCTCGACTACGAGAACCTCGCGATCGGGGCTCGCGACACGGGCCACCGGTTCGACGTGGCCCCCCTCGCCGACGTGCTCGCTGAGCGCGGGAGGCTGGTGGTCCGGCGTGCGTACGCGGACTGGCACCTCTTCAGCGACGACCGCCGATCCCTCGTGGACAGCAACGTCGAGCTGATCGACATCCCGCAGCGCGGCGACGCGATCCGGAAGAACGCGGCCGACATCAAGATGGCCGTCGACGCGATGGAGCTGGCGCTGGCCCGCTCGTACGTGTCCACCTTCGTGATCGCCTCGGGCGACTCGGACTTCACCCCGCTCGTCGCCAAGCTCCGTGAGCTGAACCGGCGTGTGATCGGCGTCGGCGTGCAGGGTTCGACCTCTGCCATGCTGCCCCCGGCCTGCGACGAGTTCATCTTCTACGACCGGCTCGAGCACGCCCCGCGCCGCGGTGGGGGCGGTGGTGGGGGCCGTCAGCAGCAGAAGGAACGCAAGGCGCCACGCCGCCAGAGCGAGTCACTGCACGACCTCGGTCGGCTGGTGACCCAGACGCTGTCGGGCCTGCAGAGCGCGTCGACGGGTCCGGTCTACGCGTCGAGCCTGAAGCGTGCCCTCCTGCGGAAGGACCCCACGTTCTCCGAGCAGGACTACGGCTTCCGTGCGTTCAGCGAGCTGGTCCGCCACCTCGAGTCCGAGGGCCACGTGACCCTCCGCGAAGGTGCGGCCCAGGGCGACCCCGAGGTCGACTTCACGTCCTCGAGCGGGGACGAGGAGCAGGCGTTCAAGCTGCTGACCGAGGTCGTCGCAGACCTCGAGGAGCGCAACGGCGAGACCCCCCCGCTGTCCGGACTGAAGGACCAGATCCGCAAGCGCAACGACGACTTCAGCGAGAAGGACTTCGGCTACTCGAGCTTCCTGCAGTTCTGCAAGGCGGCGGCGACCCGGGGGCTCCTGGAGCTCGAGTACGTCGACGAGGACCAGGAGTACTACCTCCACGTCCTCTAGCCCTAGCTCTTCGCGCCCTTCGCGGGGCTCGCGACCTCGTCGATGAGTCCGTAGTCGCGGGCCTCCTCAGCCGTGAGCCAGAAGTCGCGGTCGGTGTCCTCGCGGATCTTGTCGATCGGCTGGCCGGTGCGCTCGGCGAGGATCTCGTTGATCCGCTCGCGCAGGTACACGATGTTCTGCGCCTGGATCTCGATGTCGCGAGCGGACCCACGCGCCCCGCCCAACGGCTGGTGGATCATGATGCGCGCGTTCTCGGTCGCTGACCGCGAACCGGTGCCGGCGGCCAGGATCACGGCTGCCGCGGACGCGGCCATCCCCACGCACCGCGTGTTCACCTTGGACCGCAGCAGCTGCATGGTGTCGAAGATCGCGAACAACCCGCTGATGATCCCACCGGGGGAGTTGACGTACATCGTGATGTCCTCGTCGCTGTCCGCGTCGAGGGCCAGCATCTGGGCGACGAGGTCGTCAGCGTCGGTGTCCTGGAGCGGACCCTTCAGGTACAGGATCCGCTGCTCGAACAGCTTGCGCCACGCCTGGACGCCGACGAAGGCGCCGGGGAAGCCCTGTTTCTGGTCGTCGTCCTCGTCATCGTTGCGGGTGACGGGAAGGAGGTCGGCCACGCTCGTCTCCTGGCTGCGATCGGGCTGACGAGCCTACCCACGCCACCTGTTGGCGACCCACGGGGGACCTGGCCGGCGCACGGCTAGAGCAGCTCCGGCCGGTCACGCTCGTTGGACATCCCGATCGGTCCCGAGGTGCGTCCGCCGAGGAACTGCCGCACGACCGGGTACTGGCTGTCGAACATGTCCTGCTTCTTGCCGAACGCGACCAGGTTGCGCCGGAACAGCAGCCCCACGTAGTCCGAGATGTCGTCGGCGGTGCGGATGTCGTGGGTCACGATCAGGAAGGTCGACCCCAGCTCCTCGTTCAGCTCGAGGATGAGGTCGTTGAGGATCGCGGTGCGGACGGGATCAAGTCCGGAGTCCGGCTCGTCGAACAGGATGATCTCCGGGTCGAGCACCAGGGCCCGGGCCAGCCCGGCACGCTTCTTCATGCCGCCGGAGACCTCACCGGGCAGCTTGTCCTTCGCGCCCTCGAGGCCGACCATCTCGAGCCGTTCGTTGACGATCTCGCGGATCTCCTTCTCCGACTTCTTCGTGTGCTCCCGCAGGGGGAACGCGGTGTTGTCGAAGATGTTCATCGATCCGAACAGCGCACCGTCCTGGAACAGGACGCCGAGCTTGCGGCGGACCTCGTACAGCTCCTTGCGGCGCAGGGTCGGGATGTTCTTGTCGCCGATCCAGACCTCGCCCTCGTCGGGCTTCAGCAGCCCGATCAGGTGCCGGAGCAGCACCGACTTCCCCGTTCCGGACGGACCGAGGATGATGTTGACCTTGCCCCGGGGGATGTCGACGTTGATGTCCTCGAGGACGCGGTTGCTGCCGAAGGCCTTGCTGAGGTCGCGGACGCTGATGGCCGGGTTGTCGATGGTCGTGTTGCCGGGCCAGATCGGATCCGACGTCTTGTCGTACCCCTCGGGCGGGATCATGTCCTCGTCGAGGTCCTTCCACTGGTTCGCCGACGTGATCTCGGACTCGGCCTCGCCGGCGGTGTGCCCCACGGGCATGTCGCGGGCGTGGTCCTGCGGGTCCTCCTGGAGGAACCTCTCGTCCTCCGGGACATCCGTCTGCGTCGTGTCCGCCATCATGCGCCTCGCTTCGTCGTGTTCACGAGCAGGAGGTCGGTCGGCGCCTCGTGGGTGATCGCGTTGGCGACCGACCCCAGAAGACGCGACGGTCCGCTCATGCCCTTGTTGCCGATCACCAGGACGTCGTACTCGCTCCCAGCCTCCCTGAGTCCCGCGGTGGCCTGCTTGTCGACGACCACCCGGCGTCCGAGGTCGGCCGCACCGTCCACGGACGCCGCGACCTCCTCGAGGACGCCCCGGCCGGTCTCCTCGTCGGATGCGACCGTCACCAGATCGGTGTCGGCCGCGAGCCCGTTCGCGAAGGCGATGCCGCGACGCACCGCCCGGGCTGCGGTATCCGAGCCGTCCGTGGCAAGGCCCACGGTGCGGTAGGGCTCGCGCTGCTGGTCGGCGGTCCGCACCAGCAGCACGTCGCCAGGGGCATGGTGGGTGACCTGGTGGGGGACGTTGCCGAGCAGGCGCTCCGTGCGGGAACCGAGGCCGTAGGTCCCCACCACCAGCAGACTGCGGGGGTGCTCAGACATCAGCCCGATCAGCGCGTCCGCGGGGGCCCCCTGGGGGGTCGCCGTGCGGACGTCGGGGGCACCCGCCTGCCGACCGATCGCCGCACCGTCCGAGACCGTCTGCTCCGCCCACCCAGCCTCCATCCCGCCGGCCGTCTCCGAGGGGTACTCGGCCAGTTCCGACGGCACGGGCTGGTCGGGCATGTCGCGGTACCACGACGTCGCCACGACGAGCGGGATCTCGAGGGCCGCGGCGATGGCTGCCGCCGACCCCACCGCGCGTTGCGCCGTCTCGGAGCCGTCGGTCCCGACGATCACCTGCTCGTAGCTATCCGTCACCGTTGCCCTCCGGGGTGTCGCCCGTCGCCGGAGCGTCACCGGCGGCAGGACACTGGTTGGGACCGTAGAGCTCGACACCGTCCACGAGCCAACGACCGTCCTGTTCCTGCAGCACGACACGGGTGCCCCAGCACTGCACGTCGGGCTGCTCGAGCGAGGCGTTGGTGACCTCTTGACGGACGACCGCGAGCGCGACCCCGCCCTCGGGCCCGCCGTCGGCGTCGGCGACGAGGTTCAGGATCTCGCCCGTGCTGCGGGCTTCAGCCTGCTGCAGCCCCTGTGCGAACTGGTCGAGCAGCTGGGCCGCCTCGTCGGTGAAGCGTGCCGTGCCGTGGCGGTCGATCACCTCGCGGACGGCCTCGAGGTCGTCCGACTCCCAGTTCGTGAGCGCGGCGACCACCTGGCCCGCCACCTCGCGGACCTCCTGGTCAGCGGACAGCTGTCCGTCCAGTTGCCACCACTGCACCAGCGCGACGATAGCGACGGCAGCGGCCACGACCGTGATGATCCAGGGCGCGATGGCTGCGGCGCCACCGGACGTACGTGCGGTGGCGCCGTCCCCGTCTGAGGGTGGGGTTGACGCGTCCTCGGGGGCGCGCGTCGTGGTGTCGCCGGGACGCTGATCACTCACCGGCGCCTCCGCGACAGCCACGCAGCACCCAGCGCCAGCGGCACGACGATGGCTGCGAACCCACCGCCGGTCGCCGGCGTGGTCCCACGGTCCTCTCCACGCGGCGCCGGTGCCGGCCCGCTGACGGTGCCGCCGTCCGAGCCGGACGGGCCCTCGGCCAGCGGAGCGAAGTCGATCGGGGGTGCGGTCTCATCGGGTGGCTGGTGGTCCGGCTGTCGGACCGCGTTCACGCCGAGACCCCATGGGGACTCGCAGGCCGCACCCGGCTTGGTCTGAGGCGTGGGGCGGTGTGGGGCGTAGGGCTGACCGCCGGCATGCTCGAAGATCAAGAAGTTGATCCGCTGCCAGGCCACCCCCGGGCGGAACGGGTCGAACTGCGTGATGACGTCGAAGCCGTCCTGGTAGAAGAAGCGTGCCTGGCGCAGACCCCGCGACAGGTCGTTCAGGTTCTCCTCCTGGGCGATCATCCGGTTCAGCTCGGTGAAGTCCAGCATCAGGCAGTGCTGGTTCGCCCGGGTGTTCTCGATGAAGGCCGTGCCCTCACGCAGCGCGTCGCTGCTGGTGTCGATGAGGCGTTCCAGGGCGGGACGCTTGCGGGCGAGGAGATCCGAGACGTCGGCCAGGGGCGGGAAGGTGCCCGCGAGCGCTTCGCGGTGCTCGTTCAACTCGTCGAGGATGATCTCGGACGAGTCGAGCAGTCGCCGGAACTCGGGGATGCCTTCAACCAGCGTGGTGTTCAGGTCGAGGCTGTCACGGTTGAGCTCCTTCAGGAGTTCGGCCCGTCCTCCCACGGCGACGGACAGCTCGTGGATCACCGTCGCCAGCTCATCGGTGTCGATCGCGTTCAGGAGGTCGACGGCCTCATCGAGCAGCGGCGGGATCTCGGTGGGGAACGTCGTCGCGACGGGGTCGATCCGCTGTCCCCGCTCCGCCGCCTGCCACCCCTCGGCGGTCTCGATCTCGCTGGCGATCAACACCTCAGGCGGGTCGAAGTCCGGTGGGACGGGGATGAAGTTGAGGGCTTGCTCACCGAGGGCCGACCGCCGCAGCACCTGCACGACCGCGTGGCGGGGGACCACCCGGTCGCCCTTGATGTCCAGCAGGAGCTCGACGCCCTCGTCCGTGAGGGTATGGTCCTTGATCTGCCCCACCCCGTACCCGAGGACCGTGACCTCCTGGTTCAGGAAGAGCCCGCCCGTCTTGGCGATCGGCACGGTCAGCTCGTAGCGGTCCTCGAAGAACGCACCTCCGACCCACTGCACGGCTGCGTACACGACCAGCACCGCGGCGAGGGTCACGATGGTCCCGAGGTTGACCACCAGGCGCCAGACCTTCATCCCTCACCCCCCTCGTGCCGGTGCTCGTCCGGCGCGTACGGGCAGGTGTCGGTCTCCGGGGCGGTCTCCTCGTTGCAGGTGCCGTTGTAGTCCGGGGGCACGTCGCCGGCCCGCTCGCCGTGATCGTTCGGCTCGTTGTACGTGCGGTGCCCGTCGACGCAGTCGACCGCCCGCTCGTCACACTCGTTGACCTTGCCCCCGTGCGGCTCGGCGTTGGACTCGCCCGGGTTGGGGGGGTCGCAGCTCTTCGCGGGGTTATCGTGGAGCTCCCGCGCCTGCGGGGTGCCGCACACGATCGAGTCCTGCCAGATCTGCACGAACTCGAAGAACTGGGCGTTGGGCACGTGCAGGTTGTGACGGGGCAGGTACAGGAGGAAGTCCGCGAGCGCGCCCTCGATGCCGGTGATGGCCTTCACGATCACCTCGAGCTGGGCGAAGAACTCGTCGAGCTGCTGGCGGTTGTCCCGCAGGACCTGCTCCCCGATGAGCGCCAGGTCGCGGACGTCCGCGAGCGAATCGAGCAGGTGCTCGTCCTCCTCCATGAGTGCGAGGTTGGAGCGGGCGAGCGACTCGAGGGCCGCGGCGTTGGTCTCGGTCTGCTCCGCCAGCGTCCCCAGCCACGCGTCGAGGCTGTCCAGGAGGCGGGTGATCTCGTTCGACTCCGCGTCGTACTCGCCGACGAACGTCTCGATGTCCTCGAGCAGCGCGCCGAGGGTGGCACCTCGTTCGGCGAACGTGATCGCACCGGCCTGGACGGCGGCGTTCAGCCGGTCCGCAGCCACGAACGCGAGGAGGTCCGTCCCGGTCGCGACGAGGTCCTCGAGGTCGCCCTTCACCTCGCCGGGGATCGTGCCCGAGGCCAGCTCTCCGGCGTCGTTCAGCGGCACCAGCTCCACCGCCCGTTCGCCGAGCAGGCTCGTCTGCAGCACGACGGCCTTGACCTCGGAGGGCAGTCCCGTACCGGGCTGGACCTCGAGCGTGATCTGCGCCTCGTTCCGGTCGTTCAGTTCGATGTTCGTGACCGTGCCGATCTCGACGTCCCCGGTGAAGACGGGCGCCAGCTCGGTCATGTCCATGACGTCGTCCACCGTGGTCTGCAGGCGGATCGGTTCGGGTCCGCCGAACGGCAGGGACGAGCACGCGGACGCAACGAGCGCGAGCACCGCGAGCAGGACGGGGAGGACGCGTCTCATCGCACGCCCCCTCGGAGGATCGACAACGGCGGCAGGATCCCGTCACCGTCCTCGGCCTCGGCGTCCTCGCTGTCCTCGCTGTCGTCGCCCCCCCCGCCGTCGGTGGCGTCACCGAGACCCAGGCCGTCGAGCGCCTCGTCCAGGGTGTCGTGCCCCTCCTCCTCGAGGCGTTGCTTGAGCTCGGGCTGCTGCTCGAGGACCTCCGCCAGCGCCTCGGCGGCGGGCACGGTCGACTCGGGGTTCGCGGCGTTCTCGCAGGGCAGGATCGGGTCGAGACACATGAGGTCGGGCATCTGGTTGTCGATCTGCTCGCAGTCGGGCAGGCCCATGCGCAGGCACAGGCCGACCAGCCGGTCCCCGACGCGGTCGGCGACCAACGGCGCGAGGTCCTGGAAGTGCTGGACGAGCGGGAGCCAGTTGTGCTCGCGGTCGATCACGCGCTCCGCATGCCGGTAGAGCTCCGCCGACCAGTAGAGGAAGCGGTCGATCTCGCCGAGGTTGCGGACCGAGGTGCGCCCGATCCGCGTCAGCGTCGCGATGTCCTCCTCGAGGTCGCCCCGATGGTTGCCGAGGAGACGAGCGAGCTCCTCGGTCATGCGCACCAAGCCGTCCACCGCGGCGTCGATCTCCTGACGGTCGTCGGCGAGGTTGCCTGCGACCGTGTTGAAGTCCTCGATGAACGAGCCGATCTGTTCGTCGCGGGTGGCCAGGGTCTCGTTGAGGTCCGCGAGCTCCCGGGCGAGGTTGACGATCTCGTCGTCGTTCTCCTGGAGCACGTCGATCAGCGTCTCGGCGTGCTCGAGCGTCTGCCCGATCTCATCACCGTTGCCGTCGAGGACCGTCGCGAGGTTCGAGACCAGCCGGGCGACCTCGTCCTCCGGGATCCCCTTGAGGTACTCGTTCAGCGAGTCCAGCACCTCGTCGAAGTCGGCGGGCACGCCGGTGCGCTCGATCGGCAGCGTCCGGGACAGGTCGTAGGTCTCGCCGCCGGTGTACGGCGGGTCGAGCTGCACGTAGCGCTCGCCCAGCAGCGCGAGCGGGACGATGACGGCGTCGACGTCCGCCGGGAGCTGCAGGTCCGGCTCCAGACCGAGCGTCACGTTGACGACGTCGGACCCCTCTGGGACCTCGATGTCGGAGACCTGTCCGACGTTGACCCCGGCGACACGGACGTCGGACCCGACGAACAGGTTGAACGTCGACGGGAACTGGACCGTCATCGTCTGGGCGTCCTTGGTGGTGAAGACGCCGAACTGTCCGCAGGCGGACGCGATCACGGCCAGCACGGCCACGATCGCCAGGACGCGGGTGCGACGACTCATCGCGCACCCCCGACCAACGACCGGGAGAAGAAGGACCGGAACGAGCTCGATGGTTGCGACGAGGGGGTCCCGCCGTCATCCGCATCCTGCTCCTCGCAGGTCCTCGGGTCCTCCCCGAACACCTGGTCGAGTAGGTCGTCGATCGCCCCACCGCACCCCACGAGCGCGTCGACCCCGACCTCACCCTGGGACTGGGCGAAGATGTTCGTCCAGTAGGGGTTGTCCTCCTCGCCCTGCCTGGCGATGTTGGCGTACCCCTCGAACGACACGCCGCCGTACGCCATGACGTGGGCGAGATCGACCTGGTGGGCGTCGATGATCTCGAGGTCGGTGTGGAGCTCGTCCAGCACCCGGTCCAGCTGCTCGCGCTGATCGGCCACCAGGTCCGCGGCGAGGTTCGACGAGCGTGCGGTCTCCTCGAGCAGCCGCTCGATGTCCTCGCGGCGTTCGGCGAGCATGTCGAGGGTCGACCCGAACCGGTCGATGATCGTGAGGATCTCCTGGTCCTTGTCGGACAACGTCCCGAAGATGTCCTCGGAGCGGTCGATCAAGGTGGCCAGATCGTCGCGTCGCTCGGCGACCACCTGGGTGAAGCGTTGCAGGCCGTCGAGCAGCCGCTCGACCTCCTCGCGCTGTCCCTCGGTGACGTCGGCCACCGAGCTGATCAGCTGTCGCAGCGCGTCCACATCGGTGCCCCGCAGGAGGTCGACCGACTCCTGGTTGAGCTCCGTGAAGTCGACGGGGGTGTCGGTCCGCTCGACCGGGATCTCATCGCCCTCGGCGAGCTGGTCGTCCCACGCCGTTCCCGCGTCGAGCATCACCGCGCGCTTCCCCAGGAAGTTCTGCAGGATGATCGACGCCGAGGTGTCGGCGGGCATCGGTTCCTCGACCCGCAGGACGGCCTGGACGTAGCCCTGGTCCCCGTCGCCGGTCAGCGTCACGGACTGCACCGCTCCGGATCGGACCCCGGCGATCAGCACGCTGTCACCAGCCTGCAGGCCCGCCGCGTCGCTGAAGTAGGCGGTGATGTTGTAGCCACCGGCGATCCAGCTGCGATCGAACGTGATCCCGAGCACGGTCCCAGCGATCAGGATCAGCGAGAAGACCACGCCGATGATGACCTGGTTGCGTTCCATGAGCATCAGCCGTCACCCCCCGCGACCTCGTCGAGGGTCCGGTAGCTCCCGGAGCGGAAGAAGCCGGCTGCGCCGGGGGCGTGACCGCCGGAGGTGTCGTCGCTGAAGCACGGGTACTCGTTCGGGGCGTCCTCCTGCTCCTCTGGCGGGATCCGCTCGGGCAGGCACGCCCCCCGTTCGGTGCTCATCGTCTCTTCGGGGTTGTCGTAGCCGCTGGTCCCCACGACGCGCACGTTGAACCACTGTCCCCAGCGCGAGGTGCGGTGGTAGAAGGCGAGCCCCCGCCCCAGGTGCGTGACGACGTCCTCGAGGTTGGACCGGTTCACCGACAGCACCGTCGTGATCTCGTCGAGCCCGTCGACGAGACCGTGGATCTCCTCATCGTTCGCCTCGAGGAACCGCGAGAGCTCCGCCTGGGCGTCCGCGACGTCCACGATGATGCGTTCGAGCTCGGCGTTGCGACCGGCGATCGTCTCGGACACGTCGGCGAAACGGTCGAGGAAGTCGCGGAGCGCCTGCTCGCGCTCGGCGTAGGCCTGCGCCAGCTCCGCGCCGTTCTCGAGCACCCGGCCGATCTGGTCCTCACGGTCAGCCAGGGTGTGGGTGAGGTTGCCGGCCTCGGCGATGAGACGCTGGATCCGGTCCTCGCGCCCGGCGATCGCCTCGTTGAGCGCGCGGACGACGGTGTTGCCGACCTCGGGTTCCAGAGCGCGCTGGACCGGGACCAGGCGCTGCATCAGCAGGCCGAAGTCCGTGACCGCGATCGTCCGAGACAGCGGGAAGCGGTGGCCCGGGTCGAGCTTCCCCTCGCCAGCTGGGTAGACGTACAGGTAGCGCAGTCCGAGGAGGTTCCTCCACCGGACGCCGATCGTGGTCTGCTGACCGAGCTCGATGTCGTCGCGGAGCGAGAACCGGACGACCGCGTTCCCGCGCTCGACGTGGATCGACTCGACCTTGCCGACCTCGACGCCGGCGACCTTCACGGCGTCGTTCTCGACCAGTCCGGTCGCGTCGCCGACGACCGCCTCGTACGTGACGCGGTCGGCGAACAGGGAGATGTTGCCGATCGTGACGACCAGCCACGCGGCGAAGGCGATGCACACGGCCGAGAAGGCGACGAACTTCAGGAGGGGGTTGGAGCCGCTCACTGGGAGCCACCCCCCTCGTCATCGGTGGAGTCGCTCTCGTTGATGCAGCCGGGGGCGGCTTCCTGGAACTCGGGCGGGAGGTGCTCGCAGAGCTCCTCCAGTTCGCCCTCGCCCCCCATGAAGGCGGAGAACCACCCGTACTCGGACCCGTCGTTCAACGATCCCCCGTGCCCCGCGAGCTTGTGGGCGTAGCGGGCCACCCCGAAGATCACTCCGGACAGGTCGCTGGCCTGATCGGCCAGGACCCCGTTGACGATCGTGGTCACCGCGAGCACCTCGGCGATCGTGTCCTGCTCCACCCGCAGGAGATCCGCCAACGTCACCGCGAACGCCGACAACAGCTCGAACTGCTCGTGGATATCCCCCTGCCGATCCGGCAACAGACTCACCCACGTCGGCAACGACCGGTTCAACCGGTTGAACGAATCCGCCGTCGTCGCCAACTCCCCGATCAACGTCGCCGCCGCCGACAACCGATCCAACTGCACCGACGCCGTCTCCGCCCCGAACTCCGCCAACCGCGCCGACACCTCGATGTTCTCCGCCGCCGTACGCGCATCGGACGCATCGAACGACCCGAACGTATCCACCACCGCCGCCAACTCCACCGGATCGATCGCATCCAGCACCGGCTCCAACGCCGCGATGAACTCCTGCACCTCCGTCGGACCCTCCCGGCCCACCGCCAACACCGCCCCCGGCCCCAACGGCTCACCCGCCCCCAACGACTCGCTCTGCGGCACCAGCTCCAACTGCTTCTCACCCAGGAACGTCTTGTTCGACACCACCACCGACACATCCGCCGGCAACCGATGCACCGGACGGATCAACACCCGCGCGTACGGACGCGCATCCTCATCCAGCTCGATCGACCGCACCGTGCCCACCAGCACCCCACGCACCTTCACATCCGACCCCGCCCGCAACCCCTTCCCCGCCTGCGCACCCAGATCCACCCGAACCGTGAACGACCCCGCCGGCGGCGACCCCACCACATACGTCAACAGGAACGCCCCAGCGATCAGGAGGATCACCGAGACCGTGCCGAGGATGCGTCGCGTCAGCATGGACGTCATCGATCCATCCCTCCGTCGGCCGCGTCCCGGTGCCTCATCCGGCGATCTTCACCGTCTCGCCACCGATGCCCCAGAGGAGGATCGAGATGAACATGTTGAGGACCACGACGGTGACGATGCTCGCTCGGATCGCTCGACCCACGGCGACGCCGACGCCCGCCGGGCCGCCCGAGGCGTAGTAGCCGTAGTAGGTGTGGATCAGGATCACGACGATCACGAACAGGACCGCCTTCAGCAGGCTGTAGATCACGTCGGTGGGAGGCAGGAAGAGGTTGAAGTACTGGTCGTAGGCGCCGGCGGAGACGCTGAAGAACCGTGTCACCATGACCCGGGTCGCCTGGTACGAGCTGAAGAGGGCCAGCAGGTACAGCGGGATCGTCGGGATCAGCGCGGCCCACAGGCGGGTGGAGACCATGTAGGTGATCGACGGCACGGCCATGACCTCGGCCGCGTCGATCTCCTCGCTGATCCGCATCGCCCCGAGCTCGGCCGTGAACCCGGCGCCGACCTTCGCGGCCAGCGCCAGACCCGCGATCAGCGGGGTGATCTCGCGGGTGTTGGCCCACATCGACACGAGCCCGACGTACGCCTCAGCGCCGATCGTCCGGAGCCCGGCGACGCCTTCCAGACCGACCTGGGTGCCGGTGAAGAACGCCATCGTGCCGATCACGAACACCAGCCCGCCACCGACGATCAGCGCTCCTGCGCCGATCACCACATCCGAGATCATGGTGAGGATCAGCCGCCCGTACTTCGTTATCGCGAGGGGCATGCCCTTGAGTGCCTGCCCCCAGAACTTCATCTGGTCGGCGAACTCCTCGAAGGGGGACAGCGGACGCGTGAGGACACGCGCGACACGGTCGGATGTGCGCTCCTTCTGGCGGGGGAGAGCGTCGGTTGCCACGGATGCTCCGGTCAGAACTTGGAGGGGACGAGGTTGAAGTAGACCGTGGTCATGATGAAGTTCACGAAGAACAGCACGATGAACGTCAGCACGACCGAGCTGTTGACGGCGTCGCCGACCGCCTTGGGTCCTCCG
>JAHWKO010000066.1 GCA_019347855.1 Actinomycetota bacterium | reverse complement strand
ACCCGAGCGCCGCGCCCGGACCGTGCGGGTCCCGGACGACCTGCCAGAGGCCCTCCAGCGGCGGCTCGAGCTCTTCGAGGTGAGCGAGCTCTACACCCACCAGGGCCGATCGCTCGATCTGGTGCGGGACGGACGTCACGTGGTGGTCGCAACGGGTACGGCCTCGGGGAAGACGCTGTGCTACCAGCTGCCGATCCTGGAGACGCTGCTGGCCGACGAGAAGGCGTCGGCCCTGTACCTCGCCCCGACGAAGGCGCTGGCGCGGGACCAGCTGCGCTCCCTCCGAAGCTGGCGGCTCCCGCAGGTGCGGGCCGCGGCGCTGGACGGCGACACCCCCCGCCCGGAGCGCGACGCGATCCGCCGGACCGCCAACTGGGTCCTCACGAACCCCGATCTGCTGCACCACTCGCTGCTGCCGGGCCACGGAGCCTGGGGAGACCTGCTGCACCGCCTCGCGTACGTCGTGATCGACGAGTGCCACGTCGCCCGCGGGGTGTTCGGGATGCACGTGGCGCTGATCCTGCGGCGCCTGCGGCGGCTCTGCGAGCGGTACGGCTCGGACCCCACGTTCGTGCTGGCGTCGGCGACCATCGGGAACCCCGGCGAACACGCGAGCACGCTGACGGGGCTCGATGTCGAGGCCATCGTCGAGGACGGGTCGCCGCGCGGGCCGCTCGACGTGGCGCTGTGGCAGCCGCCGTTCCTCGACGAGGAAGCCGGGGTCCGTCGCTCCACGATCGGAGAGGCCGGGGAGCTCCTGGCGTCGCTCGTCGGAGCCGAGGTCCAGACGCTGGTGTTCACGAAGAGCCGGCGGGCCGCGGAGGTGGTGGCCGTCGTGGCGAGGGACCGGCTGGACGGGCAGGCGCTCGCGGGTGCGATCGCGGCCTACCGCGCCGGGTACCTCCCCGCCGAGCGTCGGGAGCTGGAGCAACGGTTGACCTCCGGGGACCTCCTGGGGCTGGCCGCCACCGAGGCGCTGGAGCTCGGCATCGACGTGGGCGGCCTGGATGCGGTGGTCCTCGCCGGCTACCCCGGGACCGCGGCCTCGTTCTGGCAGCGGTTGGGGCGCGCGGGTCGCGCAGGAGGATCGGCCGCCGGGGTGCTGGTGGCCGACGACGATCCCCTGGACCAGTACCTCGTGGCCCACCCGCAGGAGCTGCTGCAACGACCACCGGAGGACGCGATCGTCGACCCGGAGAACCCGTACGTGCTGGGCCCCCACCTGCGGTGCGCGTGCCAGGAGCGACCGCTCGACGACGAGGGAGCGGTGCGGTGGTTCGGCCCCTCGGCTCCCGACCTGCTGGCCGACGACGTCGAGGCGGGGATCCTCCGCGAACGTGGCGGACGGCACTTCTGGGTGAGCCGGGAACGGGCCGCCGGCGAGGTCGACATCCGGTCCGCCGGTGGCGCGACGACGAGGATCGTGGACGTCGCGACCGGGGCGCTCATCGGCGACGTCGACGGGTCACGGGCCTTCAAGCAGGTCCACCCCGGCGCGGTGTACCTCCACCAGGGCCGCACCTGGGAGATCGAGGACCTCGATCTCGAACGGCACGTCGCGACCGCCCACGACGCACCCCGGATCAACCACACCACACGAGCGCGGTCGGACACCGACGTCCGCGTCCTGCAGGAGCTCGACGCCAGCACCCGGGGACGGATCGAGCTGCGCTACGGGCGCGTGCAGGTGACCGAGCAGGTCACGGGCTACGACGTGGTCGAACCGTCGACCCGCAAGGTGCTCGAGCGCGTCGACCTCGACCTGCCCCCGACCCACCTGCGCACCGTCGCCGTCTGGTACACGATCCCGGTCGACCTCCTGCGGGGGATCGGGGTGGCGCCGGAGCGGACCCCCGGGTCGCTCCACGCGGCCGAGCACGCGGCGATCGGCCTGCTCCCCCTGATCGCGCTGTGCGACCGCTGGGACATCGGTGGTCTGTCGACCGCCCTGCACCCCGATACCGAACTGCCCACGGTGTTCATCTACGACGGCTACCCGGGAGGCGCGGGGCTCGCGGAACGCTCCTACCACCGCTTCGACGAGCACGTCCGGGCCACCCGCGACGCGGTCGCCGGCTGCGGGTGTCGCGCCGGGTGTCCTTCGTGCGTGCACTCCCCGAAGTGCGGGAACGGCAACGAACCGCTGGACAAGGCGGGGGCGATCGCGGTCCTCGAGGCGTTGCTGGCGTCGGGTTGACGTGCCCGACCGGACGGCGGGAACCCGTCGTCAGCCCTCGGACGGCTCCTCGCCAGGCGAGGCGATGACGATGTCGGCCTCGTCGTCGCCCTCAGGTCCCTCCGGGACGTCCTCGTCCTCCTCGTGGTGGATGTCGCTGAGGGCGGACAGCACGACGTCCGCGTAGTCGCCCTCCCACGCGTCGCCACTGCCGCCCGACATCGCCTGGATCGCGCGCAGGGCCTCGTCCGCGGCCTCCTGCAGGGGGTTGCTGATCGTCCTGGGCGCAGGTTCGTCCTCGGGGTCTAGCTCGCCCTCGGCCACGGCCTCGGCCCGCAGGGACGTGACGCTGCGCATCGCTCCGCAGTTCGCACAGGCCACGTAGTCGCTGCCGCGGCGGAACGGGATCTCCTCCTCCTCGACCTTCACCTGGGCGAGGTCGAGGTCGTCCACGAGCGGCTCGCCGCACTCGCAGTGGATCATCGCCATCGGATCTGCCACCCGCGTCCGCCCGTCGCTCGTCGGGTCACTCGTGTGCGGTGGCTCGCATCCACCGGAACACGTGCAGGCCCAGTGTCACGAAGAGTAACCCAGCGGCGATCGAGGTCAGCAGCGTTCGGGTCTCGAAGCGGGACACGATGAACTCCTGGATCCCACCGGGCATGCGCCGCAGGACCGCGTCCTGCTCGCCGTCCGGTTCGGGCAGGACAGCGTCGGCCGCGCCGTACTCGAGCTCCTCGCTGAAGCCCTCGCCCTCGCCGAAGAAGCGCTCCTCGGCCTCCGGCGCGACCTCGGGGTCCGGCAGGTCGGCGTCGACGTCCAGCGACGCACCCTGGCGGGCGCCGGGAGGGGCGGCGACCCGGGAACGGCCGTAGCTGCGGTTCGAGGTGCTGCCGGCGTCACCGCCGGTGCCCTCGGCGCCAGCTCCGCTGCCGTCCGCCGACGACGAGCCGTCGGACGGCTCCCCGGAGGCGTCGCCCGTGGTGGCGTCGTCGCCGCTGCTGTCGGTCCCACCATCGGTCGTGTCGTCACCGGTGTCGTCACCTTGCTGCACACCGCCGGTCGATCCCCCCGACGATCCTCCCGTCGAGCCCCCCGTCGTCCCGCCCCCATCGGAGCTCGAACCGGTCGGTGACGGGCTCGGGCTGGGTGAGGTCGCCGTCACGGAGACGGATTGGGAGGTCGCCGTGAGCGCCCCGCCGTCCCCGTTCGGGCGGACCGTGACGACGCGGTACTCGTAGGCCCCGGCGGACGGAACGGTCTCGGAGTAGCTGGATGCGGAACCGTCCGTCGAGTCCACGACCGTCCAGCTGCCTCCGTCGGGGCGACGTTGGATCCGGTACGCGCTGATGTCGGGTTCGGGGGCTCGCTGCCACGTGAGCGTGACGTCGCGCAGATCGGCGTCAGCGGCGAGGCCGCTGACGGCGGAGGGCGGGACCGACAGGGTGATCTGCACGTCGGCGCCCCACGCGGACCAGCTCCCGTTGCTGCCGTTGCGCCAGCGTGATTGGACGGTCCAGGACCCGTTCGCCAGGGGGTGTGAGACGCCGAACTCGTCGGGTGAGCTGGGCTGGAGCTGCAGCTGCCCCCAGATCTGTTCGTTGTCGTTGCACCCCTGCGTGCAGCTCAGCTTCGCGCCGGCGGTCGGTGTGCCACCACGGACGAGCCGCAGCTCGACATCGGAGACGGACGGGTCGAACAGCTGCCGGCGGATGTGGACCTGGGTGGCGGTCGCGCTGCTGATCTCCTGGCCCGCGCTCGGGGAGCCGATCGTCATCGTGACCGCGGCGGATGCGGGCAGCGCGCCCAACGTCAGCACGGCGAGGGCGATCAACGTCGCGACGGCGGTCCGCCTCACGGTTCCTCCTCTCGACCGTCCCGTGCGTACCAACGAGGCACGCCCCGAGACGGTTGCGGTCCGTCACCGGCACTCACGATGCGTGACCCGGCGCGTGACTAGTTCCTCGGCAGCAACGTTCGACATCTGGAACGGTACGGCAGGACAGCCGGGGTCACGCGCGACCGTCGCGCACCGGGTCCCAGTGCCGTTCCTCGGGACGCCCCACGGCGACCAGGACGGGGACGCCGTTCTCGCGCCACGTCGCCACGACCTCGTCGCACCACCGGAGGGTGGCGGTGTCCAGGCCGACGCCGGCCCGATCCAGGAGCACGGCGGAAGGGGCCGTCACGAGGCAGGCGAGCCACGCGAGGACGCGTCGTTCCCCACCGGACAGGACGCCGGTGGGGTCGTCCCCGCGGTGGGCCAGCAGGGGGGCGCCGACCAGCAACCGGTCCGCGGGTCCGGTCCCGGCGATGGCGCCGAGGTGGTCGCGCACCGTGACGTCGGCGGGTGGCGCGACGTCCGAGATCACCCCGAGCCCTCGCCGGACCCGCGCCGCGACGGACGCGGGGAGTCGCTGTCCGCCGAGCGTCACGACCTGATGTCCTCCACCCGGTCGGAGCACCGCGTCCGCGACGCGCCGGGCGTCCGGTCCCTCCACGAGGCGGACCTGTCCGGGCGGGACCTCGACGGTGGTGTCGCCGACCGTGACGGACAGGTGGTCGCCACCACGTCCCGACACCGGAGGTGGTACGTCCGTGTCGGGCGTCCCTGGCCGGGCCACGTCCAGGGGGATCGTCCGGTCCGCCACGGCGATCAGCTCGCGGCGGTGCTCGGCGACGAGCACCGCGGTCCCGGCGGCAGCGAGCGCACGGATCAGCTGCGCCGCGACGTCCCCGGGGAGGCCTGCGGCAGGCTCGTCGAGCAGGGCGATCGCGGGGCGTCGCGCGGCGAGGCGGACGAGGTCCTGTCCGTGGGGGGTCTCGGCGTGGCCGCCCAGGAGGCGGCGGGCCTCGGCGGCTGCCGCGCGTCCGGCGGGGCCGTTGACGGCTACCGCGAGCCCGTCGTCGGCGGGCACGTCCGGCGACCGCTGCCAGGTCCTGGCGATGCCGGCGCGCGCGCGTGCGACGGCTCCGTGCGGCACCTCCCGGTCCCCTGTCCGGATCGAGCCTCCAGTGGGAAGTTGGCCGGCGATCCGGGCGAGCAGGGTCGACTTGCCCGACCCGTTCGGTCCGACGACCGCGACGATCTCGCCGGGATCGACCCGGAGGGAGACGGTGCCCCCCGGGGTCGCCACACCGTCGATGACGAGGGGGAGCGGCGACCCGGCCGGCCCCAGCGCAGAGGCAGCGGGCACGTCCGGGTTCCCTGCGTCGCTCTCCGGGTCGTGCCAGGGCTCGTCCTCGGGCGCGGCGGCGGGGGGGGTCAACGGGTCCCGCTGCAGCAGTCCTGCGGGACGGACCGCCAGGACGCCGAGTCCGAGGACGCCCACGACCAGCACGGGCGCATCGCCCAGGACGGGGACGGTGGGTAGCAGCGTCTGTGGCCCGAACACGAGGACGGCCCCGAGCGCGCCCGACCCGACGGTGCGTCCACCGACCAGGGCAGCCAGGGCGAGGGGGGCGGACAGGGTGAGTCCGAAGCCGGCCGGGATGACCGAACCCGTAGCGGTCGCCTGTAGCCATCCACCGATACCGAGGATCGCGCCGGCCACCGCTCCCCCGGCCGCCGCCACGCGTACCGGGTCGAGACCGCACGAGGCCGCGACGTGCGGGGCGCGGACCGCGACCACCGCCCCCGACGCCGAGCGCCGGCGTGACCACCACGCGGCCCCCGCGACGACCACCCCGAGCGCCCCCAGCGCCACCGCGAGGTCACCCCGATCCGAGCCGGTGATCAGCGGGACCGCGTGGAAGCCCGCTCGCCCCCCGAGGGACGGAGACCCTGCAGACAGCGCGACAGCTCCGATCCCGATCGCGAGCGACGTCAGACCGGAGAGGGTCCGTCCGACACGCGCCCCGATCGCGACCACGCCCCCCGTGACGACCGCACCGGAGAGCGCGGCCGGGAGCGCTCCCAGCCCGACGGGGATGCCGAGCAGTGCGGTCAGGACGCCACCGACCTGGGCTCCGGCCAGCGCTGCCGCCCCGGTCGCCAGGTCGACGCTGCCCAGTCGCCGGACGCTTATCCATGCCCCCGTCACCAGGATCGCGGAGACAGCGAGCCGCGACACGCCGAGGACGACCTCGAGCGGGGCCAGGGCGGTCACCAGGACCGCGGCGACGAAGACCGGTCCCATGAGCAGCACCCGCAGACGTCCGACGGCGGGGGCACCGCTCCCCTGGGGTTCCCGGGGGCCCGACCGGCCCGTCGCGCTCACCACGGCCGCTCCCACGCGGCCGTCCTGCCCCGGACCACGAGCACACCCACGACCACGGAGGCCACAGCGACCGTCCCGCCGGCTGACGGCCACACGGCCTGGCCGAGCGCATCGACGGCCCCGAGGAGCACCCCGCCGACCACGGCGCCGAGCGGACCGCCGAAGCCGAGCACCATGGCGGCCGCCACGCCGCGGACCGTGAGCCCCCCGCCCTGGCCGACCCCAAGCGATGTGAGCGGGGCGAGCAACGCGCCGGCGATCACGGCCACCGCCCCGCTGACGGCCAGCGCCGAGAGCCGGGTCCTGGCAGGGGTGATCCCCGCGACCTCCGCGGCCTCCGGGGATGCGCCGACCACCTGCAGCCGCCGGCCCCACCTCGTCCGGGCGACGGCGAGCGCCAGGACCACCACGAGGGGGATCCCGAGCAGCACCGCCGCCTCGGTCCCCCCGGGGACAGCCACGCCCGCGAGCTCGGACGGGGCGCCGGACCCGATCACGGGGTCGGGGCGGACGGTCCGAGCGGTCACCCACCGTCCCGCGCCGGTCTCGAGCACGGTGGCCGCCACAGCGAGCCCGATCAGCACGAGGAGCGGATCGCCTCGACGGGCCAGCGGACGCAGGACCAGTGGTTCGAGCAGCGCCGACGCGGCAGCCCCGACGAGGACCGCGGCACCCAGCGCGACGGAGCCGGGGAACCCCAGGGAGCCCAGCAGGAGCCACGCCACCACGCCGAGGACGACCACCGGACCGATCGCGAGGTGCAGCGTGCGCGTCGCGCGGGCGACGGCGACGACCGCGACCCCGATCAGCGCGTAGCCGATGGCCAGGGTGAGCGCCGTTCCGAGCACCGCTGCGGTCACGGGTTCACCCCGCCTCCGGTCGTGCCACCGGCCCCGGTGGCGGGGACGGCGGCACGTAGTCGGGCGCACGGCGACGCTGCGCTTCGAGGGCGTCGCGGATCACCTCGCCTGCAGGACCCTGCAGGACGGCGTCAGGCAGGTAGCTCAGCTCCACCTGGTACTGGTAGAAGCGCCGCTGGCGATCCTGGTCGAGTCGCGGGTCGACGTCGTAGACCACCGCGAAGTTGTGCACCCGAGCGACGTGGAGGTCCTCCAGCTCCCACGCCTCGCGGTCGTCAGGACCGAACCGGTAGGTGCGCAGCAGCCCCTCGTAGGTCACTGCGGTGAGCGCGTCGGCGACCTCGGCGGGCTCCCTGCTGCCGGCCTCCTCCACCGCCTCGGCCACCAGCATCACCGCGTCGTACGCCGCGAGACCGGCGACGGGAAGGTCGAGGACCAGTGTGTCGAGATCCGGCAGCGCCTCGAGCCCGTGGTCGCGGTACCACCGGACGAGCCAGCGCTCCATCTCCGGTCCGAACCAGTCCTCCCGGAACGGGAACGGCAGCACGACCCCCTCGCTCGCCCGCTCGGCGAGCGTGCGGTACTCGCCGACGAACGCGCTCGACGGCACCGCGATCTGGACGTCCCAGCCGAGGTCCCGAACGGCCCGGGTCGCCCTGGCGGCGGCTGCCGGCGGCCCCCAGAGGATCACCGCGCCCGCGGTGCCGGCCCGACGCTGCAGCCGTGCGACGGCGGGCCGGAGGTCGGGGGCGTCCGGGTCGGCGAGGACCTCGGCGACGACCGCGGCTCCGGCCTGCCCCAGGCCCTCGCGCAGCGCGTCGGCCGCGAGCTGTCCCTCGACGGGGTCGGCGACCAGCACCGCGACGTCATCGATCCTCCGTTCCTCGGTGAGCCAGCGGCCCAGCCGGACGGCCTGGTCGTGCGCGCTTGGGACCGTGCGGAACACGGTGCTCCCGGCCTCGGCGAGGTCCCCGGTGAAGCCGGTGGCCAGCAGCGCGGGGACATCCCGGCGGGACAGCGGGTTGCGCGGACCGAGGAGCACCGCAGGCGCCTCGGGGCCGATGACGGCGGTCACGCGCTGCCGCTCCGCCAGCTCCGCGAGCTGGGCGGGCAGGTCCACGAGGTCGCTGTCGTCCCGCACGGCGAGCTCGACCCGCCGGCCCAGCAGGCCGCCGTCGTCGTTCAGATCCTCGACCGCCATGCGGACACCGTTCTCGACCTCGAGCCCGAGGTAGGCACGGTCACCCGACAGCGGCACGACCAGACCGAGTACGACACGGTCCGGGGGCCCCAGCCCGCACGCCCCGAGCAAGACCGCGCAGACGAGACACACCGCGAGGGTTCGCACGCCCGGAGCCTACGGCCCGTGCGGGTGCACCTACGCGCACCACGCGGCGTACCTGCACCCGATCCGGGGGCAGGTAGGGATCAGGCGGCGGCCTGCTGCTGGGCGTAGGTCCCCGCGGGGTGGACGCCGACGCGCTCGGCACGCAGCACGATGCGCTGGGCCGCGGACCCCTTGGGGTGGCACGAGGTGAGCGTGAGCGACGGGTCGCTCGTCGGCGCGATGATCTGCCAATCCTTCGGGTTGGTCACGAAGGACGCGTCGTTCCCGTTCAGCGCGCGGTAGCCCTCGGGGGGCGACACGACCTCGTACTCGTACTCCCCGACGGGCGTGATGAGCCACACCTTGGCCCCGTTGGGCACACGATCCATCTGGTTGAACGGGCGGCCGTAGGTGGTGCGGTGGCCGGCGATCGCGACGTTGCCATCCTGGCCGGGCAGCGGCGTGTTCGGGTAGTGGCCCGCGCCAGCACGCAGCGCTTCGGCGGATGTGCCCTCGACGACGAGCGTCTCGACGCCGATCGACGGGATCACGATCTTCGTCAGCGCGCGACCCTCCTGCACGCTGGCCCGCCACTGGTCGAACGTCTCGATCTGGGCGTTCTCGAACTGCTCGACGAACTGGTCCGACAGTCGCTCCTGGACGACCTGGTTCGTGTAGAGGTCGGTGAAGAACGGGTAGGTGAACATGCCCGCGCCGGCGACGAACAGCAGCACGATCAGGCCCGACAGCACCTGCCGGCCAACCCGGCGGTGGCGCACGGCGTCCAGCAGGAAGCCCGACGCGGTGGACCGGTGATCGTCGCCAGGCTCGGGCATGCTGAACCCGGAAGGTCGACGGTCGGTCATGTCATGATCCGTTCGTGCCGATACTCGGGTGGCGGGTCTCCGTCGCGTGCCGTGGAGGTCCCGGACCTCAAGGGTGCCCCAGACCTCGGCCACGTGCCGGTCCTCGGTCGTACCAACGACCCACCCCCGGGCGAGGTTCCGAGGAACATCACCGTCGTCGCACGAGTTGTCACCGTCGAGGAGGGACCGTTGAACGGACCGTTGGAAGCCGACGTGCTCGAGAGCGTCGACGAGACGTCGGACGCGCGGGACGACACCCACACCGATCGGCGTGACGCCGCCACCGCCGCCCTGCAGGCGCTGGTGGCCAACGTCGAACGCGTCGTCACCGGCAAGCGCCGGGTCGTCGAGCTCGCGGTGATCGCGCTGGCGTCCGGCGGGCACCTGCTCGTCGAGGACGTGCCTGGCGTCGGCAAGACGATCCTCGCACGGTCCCTCGCACGGTCGATCGACGCCCGCTTCGCCCGTGTCCAGGGAGCCCCCGACCTGCTGCCGGGCGACGTCACCGGATCCACCGTCTTCCACCAGCAGCGGGGCGAGTTCGAGTTCGTGGCGGGGCCGCTGTTCGCCAACATCGTGTTGTTCGACGAGCTGAACCGGACCACCCCCCGCACCCAGGCCGCGCTGCTCGAAGCGATGGAGGAGGGACAGGTCACCGTCGACGGGGTCAGCCACGACCTGGCGCGCCCCCACTTCGTGCTCGCGACCCAGAACCCCGTGGAGCACCACGGCACGTTCCCGCTCCCCGAGAGCCAGCTGGACCGCTTCGCGATCTCCACCGACGTCGGGTACCCGACCCGCAACGAGGAGGCCTCGGTCGTCCGCGCGCAGGTCCTCCACCACCCGATCGACGATCTCGAGCCCGTCCTCACGACGGATCAGGTGGTCGGCATCCAGCGCGCCGCGCGCCTGGTCGTCGTCGCTGACGAGGTGATCGCGTACGCGGTCCGGCTCGTCGACGCCACGCGGCGGCACGCCGACGTCGAGCTCGGCGCCTCGCCCCGGGCGTCGATCCAGCTCGTCCACGCCGCCCAGGCGCTCGCCGCCCTGCGGGGGCGCGGGCACGTGCTGCCCGACGACATCAAGGAGCTCGCACCATCCGTCCTCGGGCACCGACTCGTGCTCCGCGCAGGGGTCGGCGCCGAGCTAACGGATCGTGCCGGCCTGGTGTCCGCCCTGCTGCGATCGGTCCCCGTTGACGGTGACGCGTGAGACGTCGCGCCTCTGATACCGACCGAGGGATCGCGCGGTCCCGTCTCCGGCGGGGACGCGTCCGACCGACGAAACGGGTCGGGATCCAGCTGCTCCTCGGCCTCCTCCTGTACGGGGCAGGCGCCAACGTCGCCGCCGGGTGGGTCATCGCGCTGTCGGGCATCGTGATCGGCGTGATCCCGTGGGCCGCGGTCTCCGCGTGGCGGGCCGCCGGCCGGATCGAGCTGCGACGTACCGTGCCGGCCCGTGCGGTCGCCGGGACGCCCGTGACCGTCCGGCTCGAGGCCACGGCACCCACCGCGGCCTCCCTCGTTATCCGCGATGAGCTGACGGGGGCGGTCGGAGCGACCGGAGATCCGCGCCACGGATCGATCCTCGAGGGCGAGGCGGTGCTGCCCCGTGGGCTGCTCACCTCCGCGGAGGTGACCGTGACCGTCACCGACCTGTTCGGCCTGTTCCGGGTCGAGGCCAGCGGCGACGTCCCGCTCGTCGGGCGACGGTCCGGTGAGGTCGTCGAGGTCGTCCCTGCCATCCCGGCCACCCGGGGGGGCGTGGTCACCGGGGCTGGCTCGGACGAGCAGGAAGGCAGGGTGCTCCGACGCGGAGCGGGACCGGAGATCATCGGCGTGCGTGAGCACTCCCCTGGCGACCCCCTGCGCGCGGTCCACTGGCGGTCGACGGCCCGTCGGGGGGAGCTCGTCGTCCGGGAGTTCGCGGATCCCGCCCGGCCGCGGCTCCGGATCGAGCTCGCTCCCGAGACGTGGGACGTGATGGCCCTCGACCTCGCGAGCGAGATCGCCTGCGGCATCGCCGCCGGCGCGAGCGGTGCTGGTCAGCCGGTCGAGGTGGCAGCGGACGGGACGGTGCTTGCCTGGGGACGGGTCGCACGACGGCACCTGGCCGCCATCCCTCCCCACGCCGGTGCCGGTGCCCGACCGTTGCTGGGATCCGACCCCGGTGGCGAGGTCCTCGTCCGGCTCGCACCCGACGGCCAGCGTGTCGCGGTCGGCGTGTCCGACGGTCGATCCGACCGGCCCCTCGGGACGGTCGAGCCTGGCACCGACGTGGGGACCTGGCTGGACGACAACCTGAGCCCCGGGAGGAGGTGACCGTGGGGAACCGCATCTACGAAGCCTTCCGTCGGGTGAACCGCACCAGGCGCCCCGAGGGCTCCGTCGCCCTGCGGGCGACCGTCCTCGCGGCGGTCCTGATCGCCGTGGTCGCGGTGTGGGTGCAGGGTGCAGCCGATCCCCTCGACTCCGTCGTCGCGCTGATCCTGCTGCCCGTCGGGGCGGTCGTCTCGTACCGCCGTCGCGCATCCGACAACACGGTCATCAAGCTGATGCTGACGGTCGGCGCGGCCTACGCGCTGTATCGGTTCTTCGGACAGCTCCAGTCCGCGGCAACGATCGAGGACACCCGTGTCCCGCTCGCCAACCTGTTCCTCGCGGTCCAGATCCTGCACGGCTTCGACCTGCCCCAGCGTCGCGACCTCGGGTTCACGCTGGCGTCGTCACTCACGCTGGTGGCCCTCGCCGCGTCGAGCGCCCGGGGGTCGGCCTTCGGGCTGCTGCTGATCGCGTACCTCCTCGTCATGGCGCTCGCATCCGCGGCCCTCCAGCGTGCAGCGGCGCGCGACGAGGCCGACGACATCGCCGACGAGGAGGAGCGCGCCCGGTTGGTCCCCGTCACGCGCGACGCCACCTCGGCGCGCGACCCCTCGGGGCGTTGGCTGCTGTCCGGCGCATCGGGGTTGCTGCGTGCCAGCGTCCCCGCCTTGCTCGCCGGGCTGCTCGTCTTCCTCATGCTGCCTCGGGCGGATGTCAGCCGGTTCGGCGGGCTGCCGTTCGAGGGCTTCGGCGGCGGTCAGGTCGACGACGGTCGGGTCGTGAACCCCGGCTTGCCCTACCAGGGGGCGCCACCGTCGGACGACGACGGGCCGCCTCCCTTCAACCCCGCCTCGTACTTCGGGTTCGCCGAGTGGGTCGACCTGCGGACCCGTGGAGAGCTGTCCGAGGAGCTCGTCCTGCGCGTCCGAGCCGACCGGCCGCGCTTCTGGCGTGGGGTCGTGTTCGACACCTACGAGGACTCCCACTGGACCAGGACGGCCGAGGAACCCGAGCCCACGGACGGGATCCCCGTGCGGCTGCCGTTCCCCCGGTACCCGTACGCTGAGCTCGATCAGGTGATCCAGACCTACGAGATCGTCAAGCAGACCCCGAACCTGGTCTTCGCCGCCGCGGACCCGTTCCAGATCTACCTGTCCGGCGGGTCGGCGTCGCTGTGGGACGACGGCACGGTGACGACCTCACAGGACCAGGAGGCCGGGATCGTCTACTCCGTGATCTCCCTCGTCGACGTGTCCCCCCGCGAGAAGCTGCGGGCGGCCACCGGCGAGGTCCCCGACGAGGTCGCCGACACGTACCTCCAGATCCCCGACTCCCTCCCCGAACGGGTCCGCGCGCTCGGCCGGGAGCTGACCGCCCAGGGCGGCACGACCTACGAGAAGGCCGAGGCCGTCCAGGCGTGGCTCGGCGACAACGTCGAGTACAGCCTGGACCTCACCGGGCAGCCACCGGGAGCGGATGCGGTCGACTGGTTCCTCTTCGAGCACCGTCGTGGCTGGTGCGAGTCGATCGCCTCTTCCATGGTGATGCTGCTGCGGTCCGGTGGCGTGCCGGCCCGGTTCGTGACCGGGTTCGCGCCGGGCGTCCGCAACCCGTTCAGCGGCTGGTACGAGGTACGGGTCGCGGATGCGCACGCCTGGGTCGAGGTGTGGATCCCCGGCCACGGGTGGACCGCCTTCGATCCCACCGGTGCCGTCCCGCAGGCGGTCGCCCCCGGAGAGCTCGCCCCGCGGTTCGCCGCGGTGGACCTCGCACGATGGCTCCGCGAACGCATCCCCG
>JAHWKO010000065.1 GCA_019347855.1 Actinomycetota bacterium | reverse complement strand
CACGCAGCCCGGGCTTGCGGTTCGTCGCATATCTGGACGGGGCACCCGTCGGCAAACTGTTCATGAACATGCAGGCGGCTCCATCCCACGTTGCCATCTACGGGGTGGTCGTCAAGTCCGAGGCCCGAGGACGCGGCATCGCCCGTGCGCTGATGGACGAAGCACTCACGCGGGCCAAGCGCCACGGTGTCCACCGCTGCGTGCTGCACGCCAGCGAGATGGCGCTACCCATGTACACACGCATGGGCTTCGTCGCCAGATGCCTGCTGCCTGTGTACTCGACGCGAGCGATCTTCGAGACCCATCACCATTGACGGCGCACACCGGGGCACCGAGAGCACCGAACGACGGAACACCACCTCGAACTCTCGCTCCGGGGGCAGTTCCCAGTCGGGGCTGGAGAAGCGCAGCCCGACGCCTGAGACCATCAGGACGTAGCCGTATCCATCTCCCTGACCGAACAGAGAGAAGACCCCCGAAGAACAACACGGAACCGACGACCCACAACTGGATCGCGTAGGAGCCGCTTCTTCATCGCAAGGACGGTAGGCATCGCTACGTGACATCCTCGACTCGTATGGAGTCGAGGACCCCACGGAGCTCGGCCAGGTCGTCTTCGGGTGAGCCACAGTCCCAGGTGCTGCGATCATCAGGCGGGCAGAACATGGGCGAACACGAGACGCAGGAGGCCACGGCGAGAAAGGCGAGCCCTAGCGGCCGAACTCTACAAAGCGGACGACCGGATTCGACCCGGCGACCTCCACCCTCGGCAAGATCCTCTCCCCCACGTTCTGGCTTCTGGCAGGACGCGGAACAGGCAAGGGGGTCTGGCTGACCGTTCAGTCTCCGATGTCCTCGCCCGTCTGCGGTGCGCCGTCTCGCGTGTAGACCAGGATGGCCCGGTCGAACGCGATGACGACCGTGCCGTCCTGCTTGTAGCCCTCGGTGCGGACCTGCACGATCCCAGTGTTCGGACGCGATCGCGAGGGGCGCTTATCGAGGACAGTCGTTCGCGCCCGCAGGGTGTCCCCCTCGAACACCGGCGCGGGGAGCCGCACGTCATCCCAACCCAGGTTGGCTGCCGCGTTGCGGCTGATCCCGGTCACGGTGAGCCCCGTGACGATCGACAGCGTCAGGCACGAGTTGACCAGGCGGCGGCCGTGGATCCCGCCCCGGGCGTACTCGGTGTTGTAGTGCAGTTCGTTCGTGTTGTTCGTCAGCAGTGTGAACCAGGCGTTGTCCGTCGCATCGACGGTCCTCCCGCCCGCGTGCTCGTACGTGGTCCCGACCTCGAGATCCTCGAAGAAACGTCCCTGCCAGTCGTGTTCGATCCGTTGCGTCATCGGGGCTTCTCGGCAGGGGAGGCGGTGCTGCTGTCGACGGCCCGCCGTACGGCTGCCACCACGTCGTCGAGTGGCGTCGAGGTGGGGAGGACGGCCCCGATCCCCATCTCGAGGAGGACCGGCACGTCCTCGGGAGGCACCGTCCCGCCGAGCACGACCGGGATGTCCGCGGCGTTCTGCTCCTCGAGGGCGGCGAGCATCTTGCGCGCCAGAGGCAGGTGCGACCCCGACAGCACCGATAGGCCGACGGCATCGACATCCTCCTGGACAGCGGCGGCGGCGATCTGTCTAGGCGTGTTGCGCAGGCCGAGGTAGACCACCTCCATCCCGGCGTCACGCAGTGCTCGGGCCACGACCTTCGCACCGCGGTCGTGGCCGTCGAGCCCCGGTTTGGCGATGAGGATACGTACGCGCTCCATGGCTCCCTCAGATCACGAGCGGTTCGTGGAACTCGCCGAAGACGTCACGCAACGTGTGGGTGATCTCCCCGACCGTGCAGTACGCCTTCACGCAGTCGATCAGCAGAGGGACGAGGTTCGCGTCGCCCTCGGCTCCCTCGTGTAACCGTTCGAGCGTGGACGCGACCTCAGCGTCGTCGCGACGCTGACGAACGTCGTCGAGCCGCCGGCGCTGACGGGCCAGGTCCTCCTCGGAGGTCTGGTAGTACTCGACCCTGCGGTCCTCGTCCTCTTTGCGGAAGATGTTCACCCCGACGACGGGACGGTCCCCTGACTCGATCCGGCGCTGCTGGTCGTAGGCCTCGCTGCTGATGCAGGATTGCACCCAGCCGTCCTCGATGCAGGCGACCATGCCACCGCGTTCGTCGATCTCTGCGATGAGCTTCTCGGTCGCCTCCTCGAACCGGGTCGTGAGATCTTCGACGAACCAAGAACCTCCAAGCGGATCTGCCACCGCTGGTACCCCGGTCTCGAATGCGAGGATCTGCTGGGTCCGCAGCGCGAGTTCGGCGGTCTCCTCGGAGGGCAGGGTCAGAGCTTCGTCCCACGCGCAGGTGAACACGGATTGGACACCTCCGAGGACCGCAGCCAGCGCCTCGTAGGCGACGCGGATGATGTTGTTCCGCGGCTGCTCCGCGGTGAGCGAGCTACCGCCGCAGACCACACCGGTCCTGAACATCATCGCCTTCGGGTCGGTGACACCGAAGCGGTCACGCATGATCCGCGCCCAGAGCCGACGCCCCGCACGGTACTTGGCGATCTCCTCGAACAGGTCCATGTGCGTGTAGAAGAAGAACGACAGACGCCGTCCGATGCGCTCGAGGTCGAGCCCGCGCGCGCGACAGCGTTCGACGTAGGCGATCCCGTCCGCGAGGGTGAAGGCGAGCTCCTGAACCGCCGTCGCCCCGGCTTCCTGCATGTGGTAGCCGCTGATCGAGATGGAGTTGAATTTCGGCATGTTCGCCGCGCACCACTCGATGGTGTCCACGATGAGCCGCAGCGAGGGGTCGGGCGGGAAGATCCACGTCCCACGCGCGACGTACTCCTTGAGGATGTCGTTCTGGATCGTGCCGGTGATCTGCTCGGAGGGGACGCCCTGTCGTTCGGCGACGGCCACGTACATCGCGAGCATGATGAACGCGGTCCCGTTGATGGTCATCGAGGTGGAGACGCGATCGAGCGGGATCCCATCGAACACGATCTCCATGTCCGCGAGGGTGTCGATCGGAACCCCTACACGCCCGACCTCCTCCTCCGCATCGGGATCGTCGGAGTCGTACCCGATCTGGCTCGGGAGATCGAAGGCGACGGACAGCCCGGTCTGCCCGGAGTCCAGCAGGAAGCGGTAGCGCTCGTTGGTCGCCTCCGGGCTCCCGAAGCCCGCGTACTGACGCATCGTCCATAGACGGCCCCGGTACATCGTCGGGTAGATGCCGCGCGTGAACGGGGCCTCCCCAGGTGGGGGAACGTCAGGACGCTCCTCAGCGGACGGGCCGTAGACGGCGTCGAGTGGGATCCCCGATGGTGTCTCGGTCGGTAGGTCGGCGAACGCTCGGTCTTCCATGGGTGTCTCCTCAACGTCCCTTGAAACGTGGCTGACGGCCCTCTCGGTAGGCGCGCGCGCCCTCGGTAGCGTCCTCGCTCGCCCACACCCGCTCCTGGATCGCGGCGAACTCGTCCAACTCCTCATCCGTGACGGAGCTGCGTGACGCCAAGACGTCGACCATCCGCTTGCTGCCGGCGACCGACAGGGGTGCGTTCGACGCGATCGTGTCGGTCAGTTCACGTGCTTCGGTGAGGAGGTCATCGGCGGGGATGATCGCGCTGAGGAGCCCCACGTCGTACGCACGCTGGGCGTCGTAGAGACGACCGGTCAGGAGCATCTCCTTGGCTGCCGGAAGGCCGACCGTGCGCACCAGGCGGTCGACGCCCTTCCATCCGTACAGGAGGCCGAGCCGGGCTGGAGGCATCCCGAACCGTGCGGTCGGGACGCCGATGCGGATGTCGCAGGCCACGGCCAGGTCACAGCCGGCGCCCACCGCTGCGCCGTTGACGGCGGCGATCACCGGCAGCGGTAGCTCGCGGACGACCGTCGCCAGGTCGTCGACCAGGTCGCGCTCGTTGCCACCCTCTTGGCCCCCGGGGCTCTCGATCCGTCCGATGTCGAAGCCCGCGCAGAACGCCCGGTCCCCGGCGCCCGTGAGCAGGACCGCACGCACGTCGTTGTTGCCGGAGGCCTCATCGAGGATCCCGAGCAGGCCCTCTATCAGCTCGGGCGTCAACGCGTTGCGGCGCGCGGGGCGGTCCAGGGTGAGCTCGAGCACCGGACCGCGCACCTCCACCACGACACCCTCGACCGCAGGCCCGATGGTCGCCGCGCTCACGAGGGCACCCCGCACACGCCGCGCTCCACGAGGTCGTCGATCTCATCGCCGGTCAACCCCGACAGCGAGGTCAGGACGTCGCGCGTGTCCTGGCCCGCGGTCGGTGCTGGCCCCAACTGCTGTTCCGTGTCGGAGATCTTCAGCGGGTTGCCAACCATCCGGTAGCTGCCGTACTCAGGATGCTTGAGCTCCACGACCATGTCGCGGGCGCGGGTCTGCTCCATCTCCAGCGCATCGGCGACCGTCTGGACCGGGGCGGCAGGCACGCCGGCGGCCGTCAGCTCCTTGAGCCACTCGCCAGTGGTGCGATCGGCGAACCGTCGCTCCAGGATGTCGAGCAGTTCCTCTCGGTGGGCCAGGCGCGCCTGCGCGTCGGCGAAGCGGGCGTCGTCGACGAGGTGGGGCAACTCCAGCGCGTCGCACATCAGAGCGAAGAAGTGGTCGGCTAGCGGCATCACGACGACGTGGCCGTCGGACGTCCGGAACAGCTGGTTGCCGACGAGACGGGGGTGGGCGGACATGCGCTGACGGCGTGGCAGCTCCCCGCCGTTCAGCCACTCGCAGGCCAGGTAGCTGAGCAGCGACAGGTGGGTATCGAGCAGCCCGAGATCGACGTGTCGCCCCCGGGCGTCGGGGTCTCGGTCTCGCGCGGCGAGCGCTGCCTGGATCGCGATCACCGCGAACAGGCCACCCACGTGGTCGACCACCGAGATGCCGTACTTCGTCGGCGGGCCGTTCGGATCGCCCGTGAGGTCCATGGTCCCCGCCAACGCCTGCATGAGGTAGTCGTAGCCGGGACGGTCGCGGTCGGGTCCGGTCTCACCGAAACCGCTCAAGGAGCAGGTCACGATGCCGGCGTTGCGTTCCACGAGCGTCTCGTGATCGATGCCGAGACGTTGCGTAACGCCGGGGCGGAAGTTGTCGAGCACGACGTCGGCCTGCTCCGCTAGACGTAGGAAGACGTCGTTCCCGGCGGGGTCCTTGAGGTCGAGCAGAACCGAACGCTTGTTGCGGTTGAGGCTCAGGTAATAGGTGGTCTGGCCGTCGATCCGGGTGGATGGCACCCGACGGGCCGGATCCGGGCGCCGCGGGGACTCGATCTTGATGACGTCGGCCCCGAGGTCGGCGAGGATCATCGCCGCGTACGGCCCGGACAGTTGGGCCGTCAGCTCGAGGACGCGGACCCCCGCGAGGGGTGCGGTCGTCACGTAGCCAACCTCCGTCGGATGTTATCAAGTATCATATCGTGGCTAATGGAGCGTTCGTTACGGGCTCAGGATCTGGCGTACTTGGTCGACCGCCTGCCGGGCTCGCGTCCGGATCTGATCGTCAGAAAGCGTGCTCAACGGGTGATCGATCAGCGCCGGCACGAGGTCCGGGGCCCCGAGCGCCTCACGCTGCGCCCGTGCCTCCTCCTCGAAGTTCCGGGTCACGATCGGGGCGGTGGGGATGCCCAGACTCTCCAAGGTCACGGAGTCGTGCATACAGCACGACGTGCACGACCCTCAATCGCCGATCGCGGTGATGACCACGCTCTCCTTGGCAGCGATGCGGCCGATCAGCTCGGGTGCCGCGTTGCTGGAGAAGCTGTCCTTCTTGTACGTGGTGACCCCACCGAACGGACCAACCTCGTCCTCCAGCATCTCTACGACGTGGCGTAGAAGTGCGCCTGCGTTCCACTTGGAGTTGTCGAGCACGCCGACGCGGACGCCCTTCAGCGAAGGGGGGCGTGGCGCGAGCTCCTGAGGCTGTGCATCGATCTCGCCGCGGGGGTCGTAGACGGTCTGTCCGGTCTCGAGTGTCATCCTGGTCATCGTCCGGGTCCTTTCCGGTTGACGGGATCGGTTCTCACAGTAGGCAACTGCCGTCCTGGCAGTTCGGTGCGCCGGCCGGCTCCCGGCCGTCGAGCGCCCGCAACACCGGGTTGGTCATGTGTCCCCAACCGGGCAGGAACGCCGAGAAGCGGCCAGCGTCACCGCCAGCCACGAACAGGTGTATGTCGTCCGGTCGAGGCACGATGGGGATCCGCGCGTTCGGGTCCCGGCGATACCAGCGCGGGAGGTGCCGGTTGTACACCTGCCCGTACCGGTGCCCGAAGCTGATCTCCTCGAAACGGTTGCCCGAGTTCATCCACAGGTAGCTACGGACGTCGTTCTTCTTCCAGTCGTGATCGGCGATCGTCGTCGCGTGCTCCAGCCCGATGACCACGGCGCACGATCCGCTCGTCACGGCGTTGTTGTGAGCGAACGTGCTCATAGCTGAGGCGATGCTGTCCAGGATCCCCTGTGGGTCGTCGGAGACGTGGTTCGTGACGCTGTGAGGGCCTTCCACGGCGATCGCGAAGACCGTAGAGTCCCCCGCGTCGTAGCCCTTCTCGACGTGGTAGGGGGCCCACGGCGACTCCTCCTCGTTCTCCGCGATGCAGAACGAGAACTTCGACGGGTTGCCCAGCGTCGACTTGTCCAGTTCGCCAGGACGTCCACCTCCCACGTTGAGCAACACGAGGCGGATCGCGCGCCCGATGGTGGCGTTCGCCCTGAAGCCGGACCCGAACACGTTCGGGCCCGCGTTCAAACCGATCTCGGTCCGTACCGGTCCGTTGACGACGATGAGTGGGGCGGCCATGTGGGTGGTGGCCTGCACGCCGTTGAGGTTGAAGTGCGGGTCGCACAGGGCCCGAAGCGCGGCCCGGACCACCGGGCCGTACTCAGGTCGACAGCCTGCCATCACCATGTTCGTGGCGAGCACCTCGCGGGTGAGGTTCGCCCACCGGGGTGGTACCCGTCCCTCCACGTGCTCCGGGTCGCCGCCCAGCGCGGTCACCATCGCATCGATGCGGTCGTCGGTCGGAGGGACAACCGGCAGCCCGTCCGTCCAACCCTGTTCGTAGTACCACTCGACGAGGTCCACGTCCCGTGGCGGGGCGTCGGTTCGGGACGTCTGCGCCGTGTCGTTCATGGGGCCTCCTGTCATACGATGCCGTCTGCGTGCCACCGTCCAAGCTCGCTGGGGCTGTAGCCCAACTCGTCGACGTACACCTCCGTGTTCGCCTCACCGAGGCGGCCGCCGAGGTGGCGGATGCGTCCGGGGGTGCGTGACATACGGGGGAAGACGTCGGGCACGCGGACGTCACCGAGGTCCGGGTGGGGCACGATCGTGATCGTGTTCCGGGCGCGGTACTGGGGGTCGGTGAAGGTGTCCGCGACCGAGTAGACGGGGGCGATGGCGGCGTCGCCCTCCTCGAAGGCGGCCGCCACGTCCGCGGCGTCGCGCTGTTCGATCCAATCCCCGATGAGCGCGTCGAGCTCGTCCTGGTGGTCGAGACGGCCCTGGTGGCTCGCGAACCAGGGCTCGTCGACGATGTCGGGCCTGCCCACGATGTGCATGACCCGCTCCGCGACGGATTGGGCGCTCGCGGACAGGGCCATCCACACCCCGTCCCGCGTGCAGTAGGCGTTGCGAGGGGCGGTGAAGGGAGCGCGGTTGCCGGTGCGTCGCTGCACGATCCCGAGCTGGTCGTACACGACCGACTGGGGTCCGAGGAGCGAGAACAGCGGTTCGTAGATCGACAGGTCGATCACCTGTCCGCGGCCGGAAGCCGCGCGTTCGTGTAGCGCGGCGAGCGTGGCTACCGCTCCGAACAGGCCAGCAACCCCGTCACCGAGCGCGAACGGCGGAAGGGTGGGTGGGCCATCGGGGTGCCCGTTGATGTGCGCGAACCCGCTCATCGCTTCGGCCAGCGTGCCGAACCCGGGGCGCTGCGAGTACGGGCCGGTCTGTCCGAAGCCGGTGGTGCGTACGATGACCAGACCAGGGTGGGCGGCGTGCAACTCGGACGGGCCGAGCCCCCAGTCCTCCATCACCCCCGGTCGGAAGTTCTCGACGAGCACGTCGGCGGTCGCAGCCAACCTGAGCATCACCTCGCGCCCGGGCCTCGTCGATAGATCCAGGGTTACGCAGCGCTTGTTGCGGGAGGTGAGCAGCCACCACAGGGACTGACCGTCCTTGCTCCATCCCAGGCCCCGGAGGGAGTCCCCGCGGGGATGCTCGACCTTGATGACGTCCGCGCCGAAGTCGCCGAGGAGGCTGGCCACCGTCGGACCCGCGAAGAGTGTCGCGCAGTCGACCACACGCACATCACCCAACGCCTGTGGATCGCCATCGATCACCGTCCGTCCACCATCCGGTGCTGATCCCATCAGGTGGCTGGGGCCAGTTGGGCGAGGACGGTCCGGGCGTCCTCCGCCTCGTCCAGGTTGAGGATGACATCGGCGATGCTATCCGCATCGGCTCGGGGTACAGCGTGAGCAGCGTTCGCGAGGAACTTCGTGTGGATCTCGTCCGGCGTCAGAGGACGGTCGGCGGCCCCACGGTTGACCTGTTCGCGGTGCCGAACCTCCTGCCCGTCGCGTGTGCGGATCACCAGTTCGCCCGAGAACAGCTCCGGGTATCCACTGTCGGGGTCGGGCTCGTAGTCGATGCGGTCCGTCACCGCCTGCACCTCGGGATCTTCGCGGGTGGCGGCATCGAGCTCGTCGAGCGTCAGACGCCCCCGGACGAGAGCGGTAGCAACCAGGTAGGGGAGGCTGAACGCGGCATCGTAGGACGATCCCGGCCGGCGCTTTCTGTCGGCTGGCTCGCACACGATGCCGGTCTCGCCGGGAGCGATCCGGCAGGTCACGTCAGCGATGTCGTCCGGCCGGATCCCGTAACGCTCGCGCAGTATGAGTGCTGCGTCGATGAACGCGTGGGTCAGGTGGCATGCGGGGTAGGGTTTCACGGCGACCTGGAGGGTCTCCCAGCGTTCGCCGAGCTCGGCGGTACAAGCGGTCAGATCCACGTCGAGGTCACCCTGAAGGTGGCTCTCGTACAGGCCGAACCGTCCCTCGTAGATCCTAGGGGGACTCTCGAAGCCCTCGGCCGCGAAGGCTGCCGCGGTCATCCCGCACACCGCCGCCCATCCCGGATGTGAGCGCTTCGTCCAAGCTCCGGTCTCCAGGAACTCGAACGATCCTGCGGCCGAGCTGCCGACGAACCCCTGGGCGGTCGCGATCTGGGACGGATCCAGGCCAAGCAAGCGACTCGCGACGATGCTGGAGGCGAACGCGCCGAGAACGCCGGTGGGATGGAAACCGACGAGGTGGAACGCCCCGCGAGCGGCGATGCCGAGGCGGGCGGCGACCTCGAGGCCGATGATGTAAGCGGTCAAGAGCTCCCGACCGGGGAGGGCATGGGCCTCAGCGACGCCCAGTGCGGTAGGTAAGACGCTGGACGTGGCGTGGATCACACCGCCGGGGTGCGTGTCGTCGTAGTCGAGACCGTGTACCAGGATGCCGTTGAGGTGCATCGCATCCCGCAGCGGGAGACGCTCCGAGCTACCGATGACCGTGGCGTCACCGGACGACTTACCCGTCAGACGGGTGATCGCGTCGTGTGCTCGGCGGGCGAAGTCGAACGTCCCTGAGGCAAGGGCGACGCCCACTGCGTCGAGCGCGAGCAAGCTGGCACGTCGGCGGACCTCGGGCGGGATCTCGTCGTGCCCCAGACCAGCCGCGAACGCTCCCAGTTGGCCTGAGATCGTTCCGGTTCGGGCCCCCGTGTCGGAAGTGTGGATCGTGGTCATCGCGCGCTCCTTCCATCGTTGCTCAGCAAGGAACGGGCCACCACGAGCCGTAGGACGTCGTTGGTGCCCTCGCCGATCGCCATCAGGGGGGCATCGCGGTAGTAGCGCTCCACGTCGTACTCGGTCGAATAGCCGTACCCGCCGTGCACCCGCATCGAGGTCAGCGAGGCACGAAGTGCGACCTCCGAGCAGAAAACCTTGGCCATACCGGTCTCGCGGTCCGCCCGTTCCTGTGCGTCCAGACGTGTCGCCGCCCACCGCCACAGGAGGCGGCCTGCGGTGATGTCGGTCGCCATGTCGGCGAGCTTCAAGCGGATCGCCTGGAACTCGCTGATCGGTTGGCCGAACGCCTCTCGCTGTTGGGAGTAGGCCAGTGCCGCTTCGTAGGAGGCCTGAGCGACCCCGACCGCCCTCGCAGCGATGTTGATGCGTCCGTGCTCGAGCACGTTCAGAGCCTGCTTGAACCCGCTGCCCTCCTGCCCCCCGAGGAGGGTCGTGGCTGGGACGGCCGAGTCGATCACGACCTCGCACGATTCGGTTCCCTTGTAACCGAGCTTCCCGAGGTCACGTCCGACCTCGAACGTGTCGGCATCCATCAGCAGCATGCTCAACCCGCGGTGCCGGGGCTCCGCGTCAGGATCCGTGACGACGAGGACCGGGAGCACGGCCGCGTGCCTGGCGTTGGTGATCCACATCTTGGTACCCCGCACCCGGTACCCGTCGCTGTCGCGGGACGCCCGGGTCCTGATCCCCTGCAGGTCGGTCCCCGCACCGGGCTCTGTGAGAGCGATGCCGGAGCGCCACTCCCCGGTGGCCATCCGGGGCAGGTACCGGTCCCGCTGTTCGCTGGTGCCGAAACGGGCGATGAGTAGGCACGCGAGGGAGTGGCTCCCGAGGGTCCCGGCGATCCCCATCCACGCTCGACTGATCTCCTCGAAGGCTAGGCCGTACGAGACTGCATCGACGTCGAGGCCGCCGTAGTTGCCGGGCACGAGCATCCCGAACAACCCCATCTCGCGCATCTTGTCGACGATCTCGACGGGTTCGCGCCCCATCCGTTCCCACTCGTTGGCCACGGGCGCGATCTCGCGGCGGACGAAGTCTGCGACGACCCCACGGAACGCCTCCTGCTCCTCCGTCAACTCGTAGGTCACGTGGGGTTCCCTCCGGTCGTGGAGCTCTCCGTCTGACCGTTTGCTCCGAACGCTCCGTCGGCGGCGAGCCGGTCGCATCGGTCAGCGGTGTATCCGAGGAGGTCGCCAAGGATCTCGGTGTCGTGCTCGTGGAGGCCCGGGGCGTTGCGAAGGTCTGGACGGTGGTCGCCCACCCTCACGCCGCTCCGGACGTGCCCGACCCGACCGAACCGGGGATGCTCGACCCAGGCCACCGCATCCCGGGCCCTGGCCTGCTGATCGCGGAGGGCCTGCGCGACGGAGTTGACCGGGGCGACCGGGACCCCTGCGCTGCCGAGCAACTCGACCCACGCGTCGGTCGTGCGTTGGGCGAGTTCGCGAGTCAGCTCCTCCACGAGTTCGTCCCTGTTCTCGCGTCGCTTCGCGAAGTCGACGTAGCGCGGGTCGTTGCGGAGCTCAGGTCGGCCGAGGGCATCGCACAGCAGACCCCAGAACTTCTGGTTCGGACAGCAGATCGTGACCCAACCGTCCGCCGTCGGGAAGTTCTGGAACGGCACGAGAGAGGGGTGCGCCGACCACCGGGTCCGCGTCGGCTCGAAACCCTGGGTCAGGTGCCACGTCGCCTGGTAGTTGAGCATGCTGAGCGCGACCTCGAACAGGGTCACGTCGCAGTCCATGCCGACCCCGTCCCGTCGGGCTGCGTGGATGCCCGCGAGCATGCTCATCGCAGCGACGTAGCCGCCCGAGAAGTCCACCAGCGACGGACCCGTCTTCGTCGGCGGGGCTTCGGGCTCGCCCGTCAGGCTCATCCATCCTGCCATGGCCTGGATCATGTAGTCATAGGCTGCGTCTCGGCGGCGCGGACCCGTCTGACCGAACCCTGAGAGGCAGCAGCACACGATGCGCGGGTTGGTGTCGCGCAGGTCCTCGTAGCGGATCCTGAGCCGTTCCGGGCCGTCGCCGCGGAGGTTGGAGTACACCGCATCGGAGACGGCGACCAGGTCGAGCAGAACCTCGCGGCCGGCGTCGCTGCGGAGGTCGAGTGCCAGGCTGCGCTTGTTACGGTTGAGCGACTCGAAGAAGAGGCTGTCGTGCCCCCCCTGGTACGGAGGGACGTAGCGGCCGATGTCGCCACCGGAACGCGCATCCTCGATCTTGATCACGTCGGCGCCGAGCTCGGCGAAGTGGAGGCTCCCGAACGGACCGGCGCCGTACTGCTCGACCGCGACGACACGGACGTCCTCGAGCGGCTGAGGTCGGCCGCCCTCGCACTCGTCCACACAGGACCTTCACGTCGCATATGATTTCTTATCAGGAATCAGAAACCTCGTCAAACGGGAGGCTCCGGGTCGTACTGGATGTGTCGACGGACCTCCCGGGCGCGCTCGGGGGAGTGCAGGCGGGCGATCAGGTGCAGGGCCATGTCGATCCCCGCGGAGACACCCGCCGCGGTGACGACGTCACCGTCGTCCACGAAACGCTCGTCGTCCCGCACATCGATGGTCGGGTCCAAAGAGGCCAGAAGATCTAGCGAACGCCAGTGCGTGGTCGCGGGACGGTTCTGCAGCAGGCCGGCCGCCGCGTAGACCAGGGAACCGGTGCACACGCTCGTCATGAGTGTGCCGTCGGAAGCCAGAGCTCGTAAGCGTTCGTGGAGAGGGACCAGGTCCAACTGGCGACGTGTCCCCTGCCCTCCGGGATAGACGACGACGTCGTACCCACTGGCACGATCCCACGTCTCGTCAGCGAGGACGCGGAGGCCCCGTGCGCATCGGATGGGACCCTCGTCATCGGCGACGGTGGCCACCTCCACGCCATCATTCGGCCACCGGGTACTCCAAGCGGCCAACACTTCCCATGGGCCGGCCCAGTCGAGTTCCTCGGCGTCCTCGAACAACGCGACGCCTATGCGGATGCGGTGGCCGGTCACGGCGACTCCTGGGAGGACTCATTCACGGGGCACGGCCCACGGTACGGCGCGTATGACTCGACTCCGCACGCGGTCCGTGGAACCCGACGGAGGTGCATATGCGAAGCGGCTTGAAACGGAGCGGTGACAGTTGGAATCGTCCTCTGCACCACCCGGTCGGGGCCCTCTATGTGCGGAGTGCCGGGAGCACGTGATCGGTCAGCATCTTGATCGAATGGAGGCTGCTCTCGATCGGGATACCTGACCAGTGAGTCCTGAACACGAAGTGGTTGACGCCAAGCTCGTCACGCCATGGCCGAAGCTGTTCGATGCACTGATCCGGCGAGCCGATGATGAAGCGGTCCTGCTCAAGTTCTTCGAACGGGATCTCGAAAGATTCCTCGCCCGGCAGCGCCTTATCTTGCCCCCAGTCCGCGTAAGCTCGGTACTTCGCATCGATATACGGGCGTGCCATCCTGACCGCTCGTTTCCGGGTTTCGGCGCAGAAGATCTCCTTGATCGCTGGGAGCTCCCTCAAGGTGGCCTTTCCGGTGGCCTCGCGTTGACCGTGGAAGAGTTCGAGCTGCCTCCTGATGGTCGAAAATCGGGCATGCGGGTTGATCAGCCAGGTGTCGCCCAGGCGAGCAGCTCGTTCGACAGCCTTGTCATTGTTGGCGGCGATCCACAGGGGGGGACGGGGACGTTGGACGGGGAGGGTCG
>JAHWKO010000064.1 GCA_019347855.1 Actinomycetota bacterium | reverse complement strand
TGCGCTTCTGCGTAGTCGGATGTCGTGGTGACGAGCGCCCGTTCGGTGGTCGGGAAGGTGTCGGGTCGGTCAGACGTGAAGAGGCTCATGTTCTTCGCATACCCGGCGGTCGGGGCAAGCCAGACCCGTCCGTCGTGGTCCGGGTTCTGCGGGCGTCAGAGGAGCGCGGCGAGGACGTCGACGAAAACGAGCGCCAGCACGCCGACGAGCAGCACCCAGACACCGATGCGGACCGACAGCGAGCGCCGCCGGTACGGCGGCTCCTCGTCGTGGTCGGACGGCGGGGTGTAGCGGGGCACCCCGCCGACGGTACCGGTGTCCTCGTGTCTACGTTCCGCGGGCCTCGTCCGGCCGGAGCATCGCGATGGAGCGGGGGACCCGGTTGGCGAGGTCGTCCGCGAACTCGCCCAGCAGGGTGCGGGGCAGTACCCAGTCACGGGAGGCGCCGATGGCGAGCAGCCCGCTGGCGTGGGAGTGGTCGATGAACGCCTGGGTCAGGTCCGTGGCGGCGTCGGTCTCGGTGTGCACCCGGTCTGCGGGGAGGCGGTCGGCGAGGTGTTCGCGGACGTCGTCGAGGAAGGTCTGGACGTCCGCGGTGTCCTGCCCGGGGGTGGTGACGGTGAGCACCCGCAGGTCGGCGTCGAAGCCGGTGGCGAGCTCGGCGGCGAAGTCGATCGTGTCGCGGGCGCGGAAGCCGGGTGAGGCGCCGACGAGGATCTCGTCGAACGCGATGAAGGTGATCCCCATCGCGAGGAAGACGTTCCCGTAGCCCTCGGGGAACATCGGCTCGAAGTGCTCGATCGATCGCTGCGGGTTGGTGACCATCGCCCACAGCCCGAACCCGATGAACAGCCCGATCACCGCGAGCTTCGCGAGCGTGACGATGTTGCCCGCCAGGCCCGTCTCCGACGCCCCCCGGAAGTTGATCGCGAGGAACACCAACGCGATCAGCACGCCGATCGCCTTCTCCCCGCCGATCACCGGGACGTGCGGGACGCTCCACCCGAACCGCTCCAACAGCAGATACGCGAACGAGCCGAACCCCAGCGCGTACAGCGCCCCCGCCACCGCATGGGAGAACCAGGACATCCACCCGGCCAGGAACGACTGCGACCGCCCCAGGGCATCCTTCACCCACAGGTAGCCGCCACCGGCCTCGGGGATCGCCGAACCGAGCTCGGCGTACACCATCGCCGTGAAGATCGTCACGATCCCGTTGAGAGCGAACGCCAGCATCAACGACGGGCCGGTCGCCCCCGCCGCGATGCCGGTCAGCACGAAGATGCCGGCGCCGATCATGGCGCCGACACCGATCATCGTGATATCGAACTCCGACAACGAACGCGAGAGCTCGGTCTCGTGCGCCTCGACGACCGGACGGTCCTTGGCCACCCCTACGCCTCGTCGTCGTCAGGGTCTGGACCGGCGACCTCATCGACACGACGCAGCTCATGCCACGTCCACATCATGAACACGACCGTGAAGACGCCCGTCAACACGAACCCGACGATCACCCCAGTACCCATCGCCCGCGAACCTAGCCGGCGGCTCCGCGGCCACGGCGAGGGCGACGCACCCGACGTCCGTCACGCCACGGTCAAGCGCACGGTCGTCCGGGCGCTCCGCACGTTCGCGGCCCCCACCCCCCCGACGTACCCTGGCGGCCCACCTCGCACTCGTCCGAGGACCTGCCTGTGACCTCCTTCCCCCACACGCTCCTGCTCGCCGCGCCGCGCGGGTTCTGCGCGGGCGTCGACCGGGCGGTGCTGATCGTCGAGAAGGCGCTCGAGGCGTACGGTCCGCCCGTCTACGTACGGCACGAGATCGTCCACAACACCCACGTCGTCGAGGAGCTGCGCGATGAGGGCGCGATCTTCGTCGAGGACGAACGCGAGATCCCCGAGGGAGCCGTCGTGGTGTTCAGCGCCCACGGCTCGCCCGAGGTCGCGTTCCGCAACTCCCAGGACCGAGACCACACGCTGATCGACGCCACCTGCCCGCTGGTGACCAAGGTGCACGCCGAGGCCAAGCGATACACCAACCGGGAGCTGCCGATCGTCCTGATCGGGCACGAGGGCCACCAGGAGGTCGTCGGCACGATGGGGCAGACCGACCCCGGTGCGATCCAGCTGGTCGAGACGCCCGACGACGTCGACGAGCTCGACATCGAGGACGACGCCGAGGTCGCCTACATCACCCAGACCACCCTCTCGATGGACGACACCGCCGACGTCGTCGCCCGTCTGGGGGAGCGCTTCCCGAACCTGCGCCAGCCCAAGAGCGACGACATCTGCTACGCCACACAGAACCGCCAGGACGCCGTGAAGCAGCTGACCGACCGCGCCGACTTGGTGCTGGTGGTCGGGTCCCAGAACTCCTCGAACTCCAACCGGCTCGTCGAGGTCGCGCGGGCCCGGGGCGTCGACGCCCACCTGATCGACGACGTGAGCGAGATCGACGAGTCCTGGCTCGACGACGACGTCCAGGTCGTCGGGTTGACCTCCGGGGCGAGCGCTCCCGAGATGCTCGTCCAGCAGGTGATCGACTGGTTCCGCGACCGCGGCACCGGCACGGTCGAGACCGTGCACCTCGTCGACGAGGACGTCGAGTTCCAGATGCCGAGCATCCTCGCCCGCAAGCTCGCCGAGGTCGGCTGACCGTCCAGCTCGAGCCGGTCCGGGTGTGTCCCAACCGGGGCGTATCAGCACCTAGCTCGGCCGCACCTCTCAGCTCTGGACGAGCAGCTCCTCGAGGCGCTTGTGTCGACGGGCGACCCGCAGGTCGGGGCCGGCGTCGAGCACTATGTCCAGGACGTCGAGGAGCTCGTTGGCGTCGAAGGGCTTGCGGACGTAGGCGTCGCAGCCGCGCTCCCAGCCCTGCGCCTCATCCTCGAAGGTCGTACGGGCGGTCAGCATGACGACCAGGATGTCGTAGAGGAGCTCGTGCTCACGGAGCCAGGACAGGACCTGGAAGCCGTCGAGGCCGGGCATCATCACGTCCAGCACGACCAGATCGGGGATCGGACGGTCCTCGTCGTCCAGCCACGCGCGAGCATCCTCACCGCTCGCCGCGGTCTCGACGATCCACGACCGCTCGAGCGTCAGCAGCGTCTCGACGAGCTGGCGGACGGCCGGGTCGTCGTCGACGATCAGCACCTGTGTCATGGCCGTTCCTCCGTCCTCCGGTAGGACTAGTAACGGCACGTGCGGGCCAGTCCTTGATACGCCGTTCGGCCGATGGGCCATTCAGGCGTCCGGGGGCCCCTCGTCACGCAGTGCGTCCCACAACCGGTCCCCGAGGACCTCGCGCTGCCACGGGCGGAGACCGGCGGCCTCACAGAGCTCGTCGGGACCGTGCGGGTCGGAAAGCACGGCCGGCCACAGGACCCGGCTCGGGCACAGCACGCCGGGGTCCATCCCGATCTCCTCGGCGATGCGGGCCCGTTCCTTGCGCATGCGCTCGTAGGCGGATCGGTCCTCGTCGGTCGGGGGCCGGTGCTCGGATGGGCGCGGTTCGTCCGGTCGCGAGGAACCGGCCTTGGCGGCTGCCAACAGCGCTCCGCCCCACTCGCGCACCTGCCGACCGCGGAGGTGGTCGGCGAGGCCCCCCCGGGAGCCGGGGTCGGTCTCGGCGATGTCGACGAGGGCGTCATCCCGGGCGATCCGCTGGGGCGCCACGTCCTCGTCGCGGGCGATCCGTTCGCGTTCCTCCCAGACCGCGCGCAGGATCGCGCGACCGTGCCCGTCCAGCCGCCCCAGCCCGCTCGTGCGGTCCCAGGACCGGGTGTCGATGCGCGCGTGCTCCAACGTCGCCTCGAGCTCCTGCTCGTACCAGGCGGTGCGGCCGGCCGCCTTGAGCTGTCGTTGCAGCACGTCCCAGAGGTGCGGCAGGTGGATCACGTCCCCCGCGGCGTAGGCGATCATCTCGTCGGTGAGGGGTCGGGCCTCCCAGTCGGCGCGCTGGAGCCGCGACTTGTCCTCGGTGAGCGTCACGTCCAGCAGTTCCTCCAGGAGGGACGACAGCCCGAAGGGCAGCCCGAGCATCTGTGCGGCGACCTGGGTGTCGGCCACCTGGTCCAGCCGGACCCCCGCGGACTCCAGCGGTTCCACGTCGTTCTCGATCGCGTGGAAGACGGCCAGGCGACCCGCGAGGAACCTCGAGAGGTCACCGAGGTCGGGGATGCGCACCGCGTCGACCAGGACGCAGCGGTCCTCGACGCCGACCTGAACGAGGGCGGCAGCCCGGAAGTAGCGCTCGCCGTCGCCCCGTTCGACGTCGACACCGACGGTGGGCTCGTCGACCTGTCGCAGCGCGGACGTCACCCGCGCCGGGTCCTCGACCAGTTCGGTTCTCATCGAGGCGAGGCTACAGAGCGGGCCGTTGTGGCCACCGGGACCGGGGACCGCGGTGGCTGTTGTGGCCACCGGGACCGGGGACCGCGGTGGCCGTTGTGGCCACCGGGACCCAGGACGGCGCCCAGTAGTCTCTGATCGAGCCCTGCCCCCGGAGCTGCGCTTGACCCCTGCACTGCTCGCGGTCCATCCCCACCCCGACGACGAGACGATCGCCTGCGGCGGGGTGCTCGCGCGGTACGTCGACGAGGGGGCCCGGGTCAAGGTCGTGACCTGCACGGCCGGTGAGGAGGGATCGAACCTCGCCGGCATCGACCTCGGCGACGAGGACATCCCGTCGGTGCGGCTCCGCGAGCTGGCCGCAGCACTGGACGTCCTCGGCGTCGACGATCACGAGTTCCTGGGTTACCGCGACAGCGGGATGGCCGGGGAAGCGTCGAACGAGCACGAGGACAGCTTCCACCGCGCCGATCTCGACGCCGCCGCCGGCCGACTGGCCGCGATCATCCGCCGGTTCCGACCGCAGGTGGTCGTCAGCGACGACGAGCTCGGCACCTACGGCCACCCCGATCACGTGAAGGCCTACCAGGTGACGGATCGGGCGATCGAGCTCGCTGCGGACCCCCGAGCGCTCCCGGACGACGGCCAACCCTGGGAGGTCCCGAAGCGCTACGTCCACGCGCTGCCCAGGTCCCGGTTGATCGCGTTCCACGAGCGCATGCTCGAGCAGGGACTGGCCTCGCCCTTCGGCGACGAGCCGGTCGGGGACGGTGACGACCTCCCCTTCGGGACCCCGGACGGCGAGATCACGACCGCGATCGACGTGCGGCCGTGGCTCGGTCGCAAGCGCGAGGCGCTCCGGGCGCACGCGTCCCAGATCGGCCCTGACTCGTTCTTCCTGAACCTGCCCGACGAGATCTCGCGCGACGTCTTCGGGAGCGAGCACTTCGTGCGGCTGTCCGGTCCCGGCGGTGACCACGAGGAGGATCTGTTCGCTGGGCTCCGCGACGTCGGGGACCGCACCTCGTGATCTCGAGGGAGACGGACCAGCCGACCCCGCGGGGCTTCCGCGACGTCATGGGCAGGTTCGCGACCGGCGTGTCGGTCATGACCACCGCGCACGGTGACATCGTCCACGGCATGACGGCCAACGCGGTGGCGTCGGTGTCGCTCGACCCGCTCCTGGCGCTGGTCTGCGTCGAGCGCGACAAGAACATGCGTGACCTCGTCCACGCCAGCGGCATCTTCGCCCTGTCGTTCCTCCACGAGACCGACGAGGGCATCGCGGTGCACTTCGCGGATCCCTACCGGCCGCGAGGGGCGGAGCAGTTCCGGGAGATCGAGTGCCACACCGCGGTCACGGGCGCGCCGATCCTGAGCACCGCGATCGCGTACGTCGACTGTGAGGTCCACTCGACGTTCGAGGCCGGGGACCACGAGATCGTCGTCGGCGAGGTGGTCGGGCTGGGGCTCGGCGACCCGCCCGAACCGCTGCTGTTCTTCCGCGGCGCCTACCGGACGATCCGGCCCGAAGGGACCTGAGAGAGGAACACGATGGAGACCCGCGAACTCACCTTCGACACCTCGGGACGCCGGGTGGTGGACGTCACCCGGGACGTCGCCGGGTTCGCACAGGAGGCCGGCGGTGACGGGCTGCTGCACCTGTTCCTCCTCCACGCGACCGCCGGGCTCGCCCTGATGGAGACGGGGGCAGGCTCGGGGGGCGACCTCGAGGAGGTGCTCGGCAGGATCCTGCCCCGGGACGACCGGTGGCGCCACAGCCACGGCGCGACCGGGCACGGCGGCGACCACCTGCTACCGGTCTTCGTGTCGCCCTCGCTGTCCGTGCCCTTGGAGGACGGCGGGCTCGTGCTGGGGACCTGGCAGTCGATCGTGATCGTGGATCCGAACCGGGACAACGTCCGGCGCCGTCTGCGGTGCAGCCTCCTGCGGTCCGCGTGACGGTCCGCATCGGGGCCGGCGTGACGGCCAGCATCCGGATCCGCGCCGCCGCGGCCCTCGTGACGTGCCTCCTCGTGCTGGTCGCGTGCGACCCCTCGGGGGAGCCGCGGCCAGGCCCGAGCAGTCCATCGTCGGTTGCGAGCCCGGCCCTCGAAGACGTCAGCGGTTGGGGCGTGGCGCTGGTGCTGGCGCCCCCCGGCGGGGTCGCCGCGCTCGAGAACCGGACGGCCCGCGACGCTGCCGACGCGGTCGAGGACGACGCGTCCCTGGATGTCGCAGGCGTTCGGGTCCTCGAGCCACCCACCGAGCCGTTCCGTCGCGATCAGTTGGCGTTCGCCGCCGAGTCTGGGGCGCAGCTCGTGTGCACGCTGGGCGATGACGGCGGGGACGACATCGCGGCGCTTGCGCCGCGGTTCCCGCGCACGCACTTCTGCCTCCTCGGTGGCAGCCTCGCCTCGCCTCCTCCGAACGTGATCGCGCTCCAGTGGGACGTGCGGGCCGGCGCGTTCCTGGCGGGGGCCGCAGCGGCGCTGTCCCGGCCGGACGCCGGCGTGGGCATCGTGGTCGCCTCGCCGTCGCCGACGTTCGAGCAGATCCGCACGGGCTTCGACGCTGGTGCCCGCACGGTCCGTCCCGAGGTGCGGCTCACCGTCGCGACGGCCGCGACCGGTGAGGACGCCCGCCCGTTGCATGACGAGGCACGCGGAGCCGCCACCGGGCTGTACGTGGGCCCCCCGCCGGTGCGCGCTGCGATGCCGTACGGCGCGCCCGACCTCGCGGCGGCCGTGACCGAGGTGTTCACCCCGGACGGTTTCCTGGTGGGGTGGGGCGCGGATCTGGCCCAGGTCCTCGAGGATCTCGAGGACGACGACGAGGCTGGGGCGCACGTCGTCGTGTCCGTCGTCAAGCGGTTCGACCTGGCTCTCTCCTCGGTGATCGCGCACCTGCAGGAGGGCGTCGACCTCCCGAGCCTGGGGATCGAGGCGTTCCGGGTGGAGCCGGGTGGCGCCACCGACGCCTACGAGGCGATCCGCCCACGGCTCGAGCAGCTCGTCGAGGGCATCGCGAGCGGAGCCGTCCAGACGGACGTCGCCCCGCCGTCGACCCCGTCACCCGGTCCCTCGTGATCCCTCGGGCCGGTCCTACGATGGACGAGGCAGCCGCGAGACAGGGACGAGCGAGGAGCCGGGGTGCGCCGAGCCAAGGTCGTTGCGACGCTGGGCCCGGCACTGGACGACCCCGGGAAGCTGAAGGGCGCGTTGGCTGCGGGGATCGACGTGGTCCGACTCAACTTCTCCCACGGGACCCACGAGGAACACCGGGGCCGGATCGAGCAGGTCCGCAAGGCCGCGGCCGAGCTGGATCGCCCCGTGGGCACACTGGGGGACCTGCAGGGCCCGAAGATCCGCCTGGGGATCGTGCCCGAGGACGGGGTGGAGCTCCAGGATGGCGGTGACGCCGTGCTCGTCGGCGGCACCGAGGAGCTCGACGACAACCGGGACGACGAGGGTCGACCGGTCCTGCCGGTCACGTACGCCGGGCTCGCGCAGGACGTCGAGCCCGGTGCGCTGGTGCTCATGGACGACGGCCTGCTGCGGCTCGTCGTCTCGCGGATCGACGGGGACCGGATCTACTGCCGGGTCGTGGCCGGTGGCACCGCCAAGAGCCGGAAGGGCGTGAACCTGCCGGGGGTCGCCGTGTCCGCGAGCAGCCTCACGGACAAGGATCGCGAGGACGTCGCCGCGATGATCGATATGGAGGTCGACTGGATCGCGCAGTCGTTCGTCCGCAACCCCGACGACGTGCGTGAGGTCCGTGAGCTGATCCGCGAGCTCGGCGGGGAGCAGCCCGTCGTCGCCAAGCTCGAGCGTCCCGAGATCCTCGACGACCTCCCCGAGATCGTGAGCGTGTCCGACGCCGTGATGGTGGCTCGAGGTGACCTCGGCGTCGAGATCGGTCCCGAGCGCGTCCCCGCGCTGCAGAAGGACATCATCGCTCTGGCCAACGCCCGTGGGCGACCGGTCATCACGGCGACCGAGATGCTCGACTCGATGATCCGCAACCCCCGGCCGACCCGAGCGGAGGCCTCGGACGTGGCCAACGCGGTCTTCGACGGCACGGACGCGGTGATGCTGTCGGGCGAGACCGCGACCGGCCGCTACCCGGTCGAGTCCGTCCGGACGATGACCCGGATCATCGAGGTCGCCGAGTCCAGCCGGCACCTGTCCCACCCGCCCGAACCGCTCGCCGAGGACATGACGATCGATCGGGTCGTGGCCAAGGCCGCCGTCCAGGCCGCCGGGGACGTCAAGGCCAAGGCCCTCGTGGTCTTCAGCCTGTCCGGCTCGTCGGTGCAGCTGGTGAGCAAGTTCCGCCCCGACGTCCCGATCATCGGTCTGACCCCCCGCGACCGCACACTGCGCCGGCTCGCCCTGCTCTGGGGGACCAGCGGCGACCTCGTCCCCGAGCGCGACCACACCCGCGACCTGATCCTCATGGCCGACGAGATCTGCCTCGAGGGCGGGTACGGCGAGCGCGGGGACGCCGTGGTCATCGTCTCGGGGATACCCGGCGGGCACGGTGGGACGAACCGGATCCTGCTCCACCGTCTGGGTCAGGCGCCGTCGGATTGAGCGTGAGGTCCACCGTCCGAGGCTCGCGGCCGAGCCTCCTGAACCGGCTGCTGGTCGTCGCCGCGTACGCGTACGGCCTGGCCAGTGTCGGGGCGATCCTCGCGTGGGCGACGGCCGGCGACCAGAGTTGGACGCTGCCGCTCAACGCGACGACGTTCTGGTGGTCGCTGCCGGGCGTCGTGCTCCTGGCCGTGGCCATGGTGCTGCGGTCGTGGCGGGCCGGCCTCCCGCTCGCCGTCCCTGCGCTGCTGTTCCTGTGGGCGTACGGCGGGCTGTTCGTAGGCGCCCCGCCCGCCGGCGAGCCCGACCTGCGTGTCGCCACCTACAACACCTTCATCCAGGCACCGGATGTCTCGCACGTCGTGGCGATGGCCGAGGAGGAGCAGCCGGACGTCCTGCTGTTGCAGGAGGTCCAGCCGGCGCGGGCCGATCGGCTCCGAGCCGAGCTCGGTGAGCACTACCCGTACGTGTCGTTCGAGCAGCGTGAGGCGGGGCGCATCGGCGGGGTCGGCGTCATGAGCCGCCACCCGATCCACGAGGAGCGTGAGCTCCAGCCGTTGGCGGACTCGCGCCCCACCCGGATCGTGGTGATCGAGGTCGAGGGGCAGCGCGTGCAGGTCGTCCCCGTCCACCTCACCTCGCCGTGCCCGCTGTGCGGGGACTCCGTCTTCGGTCGGCAGGCCTTCGAAGCGAGCCGGCGTCACGAGGAGATGGAGGCGATCATCGCCGCACTCGACCCCGAGCTCCCGGTGATCGTCGGCGGCGACTTCAACTCGACCCGCCGCAGCGACCCCTACCGGCTGTTGGAGGCAGCGGGCTTCCGCGACCCGCAGATCGAGGCGGGATCGGGGCCCGGCTTCACCTGGCCGGACGGATCGGGACCGTTCTTCCGGATCGACTGGGTGATGGTCCGCGGGATGACCCCGGTAGGCGCCTGGGTCGCTCCGCCCCGCGCGTCCGACCATCGTCCCGTGGTGGTCGACGTGGCCTTGGATACCGTGCCGAGCCACGGCGACGGACAGGGCCCATGAAGGTCCCCGGTGAACTGCTCGACGAGCGGTACTGCTACCTGACCACGGCCCAGCGGGTGACCGCCAGGCGGCACACCGCCGAGCTGTGGTTCGTGGGGGCTGAAGGCGGCGTCTACCTGTTCAGCGGATCCGGCGGTCTCACCACCTGGTGCCTCAACCTCCAGGCCGACGAGCAGGGGGTGCTGCGCATCGGTGACCGGTCCTGGCTGGCCCGGGCGGCGTTCCTCCCCGAGGACGATCCGCGTCGCCGTGAGGCGCTCGACGCGTTCCACGACAAGTACGACCCACCCGGCAAGGACCGGACCGGCGCGTGGGCACGTAACGCCGCCGTCGCGCACCTGGTCCTGGTCCGGGAGCTCTCCGGGTGATCGGTCCGTCGGTCGGTCACGGTCGGGGCGCGTCCCGCCGTAGGCTCGGTGAGGATGGACGATGAGCGCACGGGCCGAGGTGAGCCGCAGGACGGTCTGGACGATTGGATCGAGGACGGCACGGGTCCCCACCCGAGCCCCGAGTCCGAGCGCCACGCCACCGACGATGCGATCAGGGAGATCCACCAGCGACTCGAGACCGACAGCGTCGAGGCGCTGCTCGAGCTCGTGGGGCACGAGATCCGCACGCCCCTCGCCGTGATCAAGGGCACGGCACGCATGCTGCTGGAGGACGAGGCACGGCTCGAGCCGGATCAGGTCGAGGCGGTCCACCGGATCGTGCGCAACGGGTCTCTGGTGACGCTGCTGATCGACCGTCTCGCGGAGGTCCGGTCGGTCGATGCCGGCACGGTGGTCCTGCACCGTCGCCCGCTGGACCTCGTCGAGTACGTCCGCGAGACCGTCGACCTCCTGCACGAGTCGGTGCTCGGGGCGCGGCCCGTCGACATCCACACCGACGGCGACGCCTCGGCCGTCTGCCAGGCCGATCCCCGCCGGCTCCAGCAGATCGTGTTCAACCTCCTGGCCAACGCCGCGCTGAACACCCCCACCGGCGCACCGATCAACATCACCGTGCGGGGGGCGGCGGACGGCGACTGCGAGATCGAGGTCCGCGACGATGGCCACGGCGTCGCGCCCGACGACGTCGACGAGCTGTTCGAGAAGTTCCCCCACCTCGAGGCCGCCCGCCAGGGGCCCGGCGTCGGGTTGTACGTGTCCCGTGGGCTCGCTCGGGCGCACGGGGGTGAGCTCGAGGCCGTCCCCGCCGAGGAGGACGAAGGGGGCATCTTCGTCCTCAGACTCCCGGGTGAGCGGACCGACGAACCTGGGTAGCCGCGGTCGGATGTCCCCCGGCCGGGCGGGCACGGGTGCCGAGTGGAGCGCCCGTAAGGTCGCACCGACGCTGCAGATCGACCTCCGGAGGGACCCGTGACGACCCCGAACCCCGTCGAGGACGTACTCAAGCGACTGGGCGTGCAGCAGGACCTGGTCGCCAGCCGGATCGGGATGCTGACCGGACCCGGGTGGGACGCCGAGCCCACCGAGGAGGCGATCGAGCAGCTCGTGGGGACCGGCCACTTCACCGCCAACTCGCACCAGCTCGACTGGACCCCGCGCGAGATCGTCGGGCACCTGCGGGACGCCAACCGGGCGTACGTGGAGGCGATCGAGCTCCTCCGCTCGGACGGCCGCCCCAAGCTCGAGGACGTCGAGCACCCCGACGAGGCGACCGTCGGGTCCTACCGGGAAGCCGACACCGAGACCCTCATCGGGCAGCACGACCAGTCCCAGAACGACCTCCGGTCGATCATGAAGGACCTCCGGGAGGACGAGCTCGGCAACGTCGCGATCGACACCGACGGGGTCGAGATCACCCTCATGGACTTCCTCGAGTCGCTCCCCGGGCACGTCGAAGCGCACGCGAACCACCTGTCCGCCGTGACCGCCGAGGCCCTCTGACCAGCGTCACCGGGGATCAGGGGGCGGCGGGATCGTCTTCGCAGCGAGGATGTCACGCTCGTCGACCTGGACCAGTTCGCCGTCCTTACGCCGCACCACGAGGATCCCGTCGTCCGACCAGGACTCCAGGTGACCGAGGAGGTCGCTCGGCACGGGTCCGCGCTCGTTGTCGGTGACCCACCGACGGATCACCACCCGGTCCCCGACGTCCTCACGCGTGAGTCGGTTGACGAAGCGGACCATCACCCGTCCTCGTCCTGATCGTCCTCGTCATCGGCCCCGCGGACCCGTCTGGCGAAGCCGACGACCTCGCCGGTCAGCGTGTCCGCGTACGCCGTGAGGAAGTGGTCGCCACCCTCGATGACGAGCAGACGCTTCGGTTCCGCGGCGTCCTCGACGAACGCCTCGATGTCCGGGACCGCCGTCAGTTCGTCCCCCGACCCGTGCAGGAAGAGCTTGGGGGCCTCCCACGTCCCGAGTCGGTCGCGGATCGCCTCACCCTCGACCATGTCGATCGGCAGCGCGACACCCGCCCACCCGCCCACCCGCTCGTCGTCCAGGGCGAAACGCAGTGACACGGCCGCACCGAACGACCATCCGAGCAGGAGGACCGGGGCGTCGTCCGCCCGGTGCTCCAGGACCCGGTCGACCGCCCCAGCCACGTCCGCGAGCCCACCCGTCCCGTCGAAGTCGTGGAGCGCGCGGAAGTCGAACCGAAGCACGACCCAGCCGTCCTCGACCAGGGCGGACTGGAGCACCGGGATCATCCACGAGTCCATCGAGCCGCCGTACGACGGGTGCGGGTGGCACACGACGGCGACCGCGCCGTGTTCGTCGGCGTCCTCGGGGAACCGGAGGTCACCGTCCAGCTCGACCCCGTCGGACGCCGGGAACCGGATAGTGGCCACGGTGGCACCCTCGGTAGGCTGTGGCCGGACCCTAGAACGCGCCCGCGAGCCGCGGGCGCCCGACCGGACGAGAACCCCCCGGGAACCGCCCTTGCGAGGCACCCCGGCAGCGAGGAGGGATACGTGACCTACGTCATCGCAGAGCCCTGCATCGACGTCAAGGACAAGGCCTGCGTCGAGGAGTGCCCGGTCGACTGCATCTACGAGGGGGAGCGGATGCTCTACATCCACCCCACCGAGTGCATCGACTGCGCCGCCTGCGAGCCGGTGTGCCCGGTCGAGGCGATCGCGTACGAGGACGACGTGCCCGACGAGTGGCGCGAGTACTACGACATCAACGTCGAGTTCTTCGAGGACAGCGTCACGGGGCTCGGGTCGCCGGGCGGGGCGTTCCAGGTCGGCAAGGTGGACATGGACCACCCGAAGGTGGCCGAAGCCGAGGTGCTCTGAGGCTCGTCGGTCGCAGCACCATCGGAGGGAACGCGCCGCTGCGCGGCGCTCCCTCCTCGCGCTCGGTCGGCTTCGCTGCGCTCGCCTCGGTCGCGAGGGTGCTGCGACCGACGACCCTCCTCGCTCGGTAGGTTCCGGACACTCCGCGTCCCCGACCGGCATCGCTGCGCTCGCCTCCGTCGCGAGGGTCCTGCTACCGGGACCCCACCTCGCACTTTAGGTTCCAGACACTGTTCCTCGCTCATCTGGGTTCCGTACACTCCCGCCGCGTTAGCCCCATCCCTTCTGGAGATGGCTCCCCATGACCTACGTGATCGCTGAGCCGTGCGTGGATGTGAAGGACCGGGCTTGCGTCGAGGAGTGCCCGGTCGACTGCATCTACGAGGGGGAGCGGATGCTCTACAT
>JAHWKO010000063.1 GCA_019347855.1 Actinomycetota bacterium | reverse complement strand
TGACGCCCCCGGCGCTTGGCCAGCGCCGCACCGCCCAGGGCCAGCGCCCCGGCCGTGAACGCCGCCCCGGCCCCGGTGGCGGGGTGGCCGCCTCCGGATCCATCGCTCGGCCCCGGGAGCGGGCTGGCGACCCCCTGCATCGTCTCGGTCGGTGACGGGGCGGGCTGGCCACCAGGCTGGCGGAACGGGCCGGTCACCTCGTAGGTGATGCGAAGCCGGCACCCGGCTGGCTGCTGTCCACGTCGAACGGGCCGCCCCGCTGCGACGAGAGGTACAAGCGGGTACCGGAGGGATCGAACGCGGGACCGGCCAGCTCGGATCCGGGATGGCCCATCACCTGCAGGAACGGCGCGACGATCCGGTCCGGCGTGATCATGACGAGCTGCATGTCGTCGCCGTCCTCGGCGACGTAGATGTCCCCGACCTCCGCCACGGTGAGGTTGTCGACACCCCGGAGCGGGGGTTCCGACAGCGCCTCGGCGTGGTAGATCACCGTGAGCTGCTGGCTGGTGGGGTCGTAGGCCCAGACCCGGTTGTCCCCCTTCGTCGTGAAGAACACCTGTCCCGCGTCGAACCAGATGCCCTCGCCCCCGTCGAAGTGCGTGGCGGCCTCGAGCTGGTACCTCGTTGGGGTGTCGGGCTGCGATGGCGCCTGGGGGAGCGCCAGGGGGTTCGGGTTCGGGACCTCGTGCCAGCTGACCGCTCCGCCGCCCGCCGCCACCTCACCCTCTGCGCCCGCGACCGACGCGATCTCCAGGAGCCCGCTGGTCAGGTCCTCGTCGGCGTCGTAGGTGAAGCGGTAGAACCCGCCGTCCTCGATGTCCTCGGTGAGGTAGACCCGGCGTTCGGCCTGGTCGACGGCGGCGGCCTCGTGGATGAACGATCCCAGTCCGTCCCGGTTGACGCCCTGCGAGATCCCGAAGGGGTCACACTCCCAGACGCGCCCCGCGTCGTGCTCCTCGCACGACAACCACGTGTTCCACGGGGTCGGCCCACCCGCACAGTTGAGGCTCGTCCCGGTGAGGATCGGGTAGGCGTCGACGATCGCCGCGTCGGCGTCGAAGCGGACCGCCCCGACGCCACCCGCGACCGGGACCTCGCTGTTCGACACGTAGACCCAGCCGCCGTCGTCCGTCGGGAAGGTCGCGCCACCGTCCGGGAACGTGTGCCAGACGTACCCCGTGGTGCCGACCGGTCGCTGCGAGACGGCGATCACCCGGCTCGTGAACCCGTCGGGCAGGCGGATCCCGTTCTCGTCTGGCTCGCCGACTGGTCCATAAGGGCTCTCACCCGCTCGCGCCTCCTGCGCGTGAGCCCAGCTTCAGAAGGCGGGCGTGATGGCGGCGGCGCCGAACGTGGCCGCGCCGGCTCGGAGGAACTGACGACGTCGCACGTGCCCTCGGATGGTCGCGTCCTGCACACCACCCTAGGTGGACGCGGTGGGAGGCCGCCTCAGGCGGGCTCGCCCCCGTCCGCAGGAGCGTCGACGTCACGATCGGTCACGTGGTCGAGCAGGTCCCGGTCGTTGTCGTAGGTGAGGAGCTGGCGGGCCTCCTCGAACGTGCACCAGCGGACCTCGTCCGTCTCGTCGCCCCGCCCGGAGCGACCCTCGCCCCCGACGGCGTGCATCACCCAGTACCGGACCCGCTTCGGTCGGTCCTGGCCGTCGCGGTAGCGCACCTCGGGGAGCTGACGTCCGCGCCGGCAGCGGCACCCGGTCTCCTCCTCGACCTCCCGGACCGCAGCCTGCGCGTGGTCCTCACCCGGCTCCAGCTTGCCCTTCGGCAGGCTCCAGTCGTCGTGCCGCGGCCGGTGGATCACCAGGGTCTCCGGGACGCCGTCGGCCCGACGGCGCACCACGACCCCGCCGGCCGCTTCGACCTCCTCGGTCATCGATCCCCCCGGGCCGCCACACGCTGGCGACCGGAGGCTAGTGGGGCTCGATCGGGAGGGTCACCGTGAACGTCGAGCCCTCCCCCAGGATGCTGTCCACCGACACGGACCCGCCGTGGCGCTCCACGGCGTGCCGCACCAGGGACAGGCCCAGCCCGGTGCCACCGGTGGCCCGGGAACGGGCCACGTCGACGCGGTAGAACCGTTCGAAGATCCGGTCCAGGTCGTGCTGCGCGATCCCGATGCCGGTATCGGCCACCTGGAGCTGCCACGCTGCGTCGATCCGCTCGAGGGTGATCCGAAGCTGCCCGCCGGGCTGGTTGTAGCCGACGGCGTTGTCGAGCAGGTTCGCGGCGATCAGCCGGAGATCGTCCTCGATCCCGACCACGACGGCACGGTCCGGGACATCGACACGCACCTCGAGCCCCCGCTGCTCCGCCCCGGGGGCGACCCGGTCGATCTCGGCACGGAGGAGCTCCGCGAGGTCCACGGAGCGACGCTCAGCGGCGGGGCGGTCCTCCTCCAGACGACGCAGGTCCAGGAGGTGGTGGACCAGCTTCCCGAGTCGCTCGGCTTCCCCGGACAGCCGCCGGACGAGCGCCTGGGACCGGTCCGGGTCCCGGTCGATCGTGACCTCGAGGGCCTCCGCCAACGCCTGGATGCCGGACACCGGCGTCTTGAGCTCGTGGGACGCGTTCGCGACGAAGTCCCGGCGCACCGCGTCGACGCGGCGACGCGCGGTCTGGTCGCTGACCACGAGCAGGACCTCGTCGCCCACGGGGGCAGCGACGGCCACCAGCTCACGGTCCTGGATGCTGAGCTCGAGACGGACCGCCCGTTCAGCATCGCGTGCCTCGGACACCGCGTCCGACAGCCGTGGGCTACCGAGGGTCTGGGCGGCCGTCCGGGCGGCCGATGGGGCGATCGTGAACCGTTCCCGCGCCACGGGGTTCGCTCGCACCAGGTAGCCGTCCTCGTCGAACAGGAGCGCGGCCTCGGGCAGGGCATCCACCAGCTGCTCCCGTGACCCACGTGCCCGTGACAGCCGCGCCCCCCGGCGCGAGTAGGCAGCACCGAGCGCGTTCAACGAGACGGCCAGCTGGTCCCATCCGGCGGTGTCGGGCACGCGGACGGGATCGCGTCCCTGCCCACCCAGCCACTCGTTCACCTCACGGGCGAGATCCCGGACCCGGGCACGCTCCGCGAGCCACAGCCCTCCCCCGGTCACGAGCCCGATCAGGGCGCCGGTGCTCACGGCTGCCACGAGGGGGAGACCGGTGCCGGCGGCGGCGGCCAGTGCCCCGGCGAGCGTCACCGCCATGGCCAGGAGGCGCGCCGTCACGGGCCGTCCGAGAACCGGTAGCCGACACCACGGATCGTCTGGATCCGACGGGGATCGGCGGGATCCCGTTCGACCCGGAGGCGCAGACGGCGGATGTGGACGTCGAGGGTCTTGGTGTCCCCCACGTAGTCGGACCCCCAGACCCCATCGATCAGCTGTCCGCGCGTGAGGACCAGCCCGGCGTTCTCGACGAGGAACTCGAGCAGATCGAACTCCTTCGGGGGCAGCTCGACCTCCTCGCCGTCGACGTGGACCTCGTACCGGGCTCGGTCGACCCGCACCCCCGCAGCCTCGACCGGGGCATCGAGGTCGAGGTCCTCGAGGGACCGCGACCCGCGACGCAACACGGCACGGATCCGCGCGATCAGCTCACGCGTCGAGAACGGCTTCGTCACGTAGTCGTCGGCGCCGAGCTCCAGACCCACGATCCGGTCGACCTCGGCGTCCTTGGCGGTCACCATGATGATCGGGACGTCGCTCTTTGCACGCAGGTCGCGCGCGATCTGCGTGCCGGACGGCCCCGGCAGCATCAGGTCGAGCAGGACGAGGTCGGGGCGCTCACGCTCCCAGGTCCGCACGGCGTCCTCGCCGGTGCTGACCCAGATCGGCGTGAACCCCTCGGCTTCCAGGGACGCCGCCAGGCCCTCGGCGATCGCCGCCTCGTCCTCGACGAGCAGGATCTTGGACACGTTCGCAGCGTAGCCAGAGCCCGGGCGTACCATGCGTGTCATCCGGCGGCTCCCCTCACCGAGGGCCTCCGGACCGAGCGAGCGAGGGGGGAGGACCGTGCGCAACGACTTCCACGCGGAGATGGATCGCCTCATCGACGAGCTGCTGTCGATGGGTGACGTGGTGATCGAGATGCTCGACGACGCCGTCACCTCCCTCATCGAGCACGACGCCGAGCTCGCCGACCGGGCGATCCGCACCGACAGCCGGGTCGATGACTCCTACGCGATGGTGCAGCAGGACGCGGTCCGACTGGTCGCGCTGCAGGCACCCGTCGCCAGCGACCTCCGGTTGATCTCGGCGATGCAGCACGTCAACATCCACGTCGAGCGCATGGGCGACTACGCGGTCAACATCGCCAAGATGGGCAAGCTCTCGGCGGGCTTCCGGGACGACCCCGAGCTGTCCGAGCAGCTGCGGGAGATGGCCGAGATCGCCATCCGCGTCGCCCGCGCCGCCCTGGGCGCCTTCGCGCGCCGCGACGCCGAGGCGGCGTGGGGGCTGCCCGAGATCGACGAGGGTGTGAACAAGCTCAACATCGGCGTGTTCCACCGGCTGGTCCGGTCGGCGGCCAACGACGAGACGCTGCTCGAGTGGGCGACCCGGATGATCCTCGTCTCCCGCCAGATCGAGCGGTACGGCGACCACGCGGTCGACATCGGCGAGGCCACGATCTTCGCGGTGACGGGCCAGACGGTCGAGCTGTCGTCGAACGAGCCGGAGGCAGAGCCCGCGGCCGGCTGACCGGTCACGACGCCGTCGCGTGCCCTACCAGGACGCCAACCCGCCCGGAAGCCCGGGACCGACCGTCGGCGCGGCACCTGGATACCCTCCGGCAGATGAGCGAACCTGCCCCGAGCTGGCCCGGTGACCGCGGCGGTCACGTGTGGCCCAAGGACCGCGAGACCGTCACGGACGACGGGGTACGGATCCGCTACGCGATCCGCGGTCCGGAGGACGGCCCGACGGTGGTGCTGTGCGCCGGGTTCCTGTGTCCCGACAACTTCTGGACGTTCCTCGCCCCGGACCTGGCCCGCGAGCACCGCGTGGTGATGCTGAACTACCGGGGCGTCGGCGCGTCGACGCTCCCCCGGGAACCGGACCTGCTGGGTCTACGCAACCGTGCGTCCGACTTCACGGTCGAACGACTGGCCCGGGACGTGCTCGCGGTCGTGGAGGCCGAGGACATCGCGACCGCGACGTACGTTGGCCACTCCATGGGCTGTCAGGTGGCGCTCGAGGTGTTCCGCGAGACCGGCGCCGACCACGTCGGCGCCCTGGTCCTGGTCACCGGCCCGTTCGCATCCCCGTTCGACACGTTCTACGGCTCGAGCGCAGCCGCGGCGATCTTCCCGGTGCTGTACTCGTCCCTGCAGGTCCTGCCCGAACCGCTGGTCCGTCTCATCCCGAAGCTGGCGAAGGCGCCGGGGATGCTGGACGTCGCGCAGCTGATCCGGGCAACCGGCCCCGAGACCCCGCGCGGCCCCATGCAGCCCTACCTCGACCACCTCTCGAAGGTGGACGCCGGCGTGGCCTTGAAGCTCGCCAAGGGCATGTACCGGCACGACGCGCGGGACCTGCTGCCCGAGGTCGACGTGCCGACGCTCGTCATCGCCGGCGAGCGGGACACGTTCACCCCGCCGCACGTCGGCCGCATCTTCCGGGACGAGATGCCCGACGCCGAGCTGATCGAGCTGGAGGACGCGACGCACTGTGCGCTGGTCGAGTTCCCCGCCGAGGTGAACGGCGCGATCCTCGGGTTCCTGACCCGACGGCTCGATCGTGCGGGGCGGGAGCGCGCCGCGACCTGACCTGCCTCAGTCGCGCGAGGACCGGTCCTGTGCGTCCTCGTCGAAGTAGTCGAGCTTGTCGAGCGGCATCACGACGGCGGTCATGACGTTCATGAGGTGGGCCACTATCCGCTTGAGGTGGCGGTGGAAGAGGGCCCGCGGGACCGCGTAGGACGCGGGCCCGTCAGCGGTCACCAGCGCGTGCACGAGGTCGTCGAACTCGTCCTGCAGCCGGTCGCCCTCGCTGATCAGCTCGCGGGCGAGCTCCTCGTTGCGGTTGCGGTAGACATCCCCGGCCTCGGTGATCATCCGTGAGATCCGGTCGCGGTAGGCGATCAGCTCGTCCCGGTCCTCGGCGCGACTGAAGTCCGCACCCTCGGCCGCGATGTCGAAGATGTTCTTCGCGTAGTCCCCGATGCGCTCGACGTCCTTGACGATCGACATCGCCACGAGGATCGCCGGGATGTCGACGGCCTCCTGCACGCTGGCGTGCACGACCAGCTTGCGCCGGATCTCGCGCTCGAGCTTGTTGACGCGGTGGTCGGTCTCGCGCAGGTCGGGGCCCACCACCTCGACGTCGGCACCACCGATCAACGCGGACGTCGCGATGTCGAAGCTGTGCCGGTCGTCGGCGAGCATCTGCTGCAGGTCCGCCTCGACCTCTTCCAGACGGCTCTCGCCGCCTCCTCTGAAGAACCTCATGACCATGGGTCTCTCCTCACTGCAACAGCAGCATGCCACCCAGCGGGATGACGACGAACGCGCCGACCACGTACCCCACGACCGCGCTCCGGTTGGTCACCGCCGTGCGGGCCAGGGCCTTGGCCAGGCGGACCGGCAGGAAGCGGAGCCCCGGGATGCCGTACAGCACCGCGATCCCGCTGATGTTGAACAGCGTGTGGACCAGCGCGATCGTCAGACCCTCCGGCGAGTCGACCGCCAGGGACGCGATCAGCGCGGTGACGGTCGTCCCGACGTTCGCGCCGAGCGTGATCGGGTAGGCGTTGCGCAGGGTCAGCACCCCAGCCGCCACGATCGGTACGAGTATCGACGTCGTGATGCTCGAGGACTGGACCGCCACCGTCACGGCCAGGCCGATGACCATCCCCACGGATCCACCGCCGGACGCGATGATCCGGTTCATGGCCCGTTCGAGGGTGCCGGCGACCAACGTCCGCATGTTCCGCGTGATGAACGTCAGGGCGACGAGGATGAACGCGAGCCCGAGCGCCAGGAGCGTGACGCCCGTGACCACGTCGGTCGGCAGTCGGTGCGACACGTCGGCGATGAGCCCGACGGGCGCCTCGACCAGCTCCTTGATCGGGCTCTTGGCCTTCCCGCCCTCGACCCCGGTGCCCCGCAGGACCTCCGTCAGCGCGACGGCGCTGCGCGACAGGAACCCGGTCGCCAGCTCGAGGGGGAGGAACACGGCGACCGCGAGCAGGTTGAAGAAGTCGTGCATCGTCGCCCCGGCGAAGGCGCGGACGAACTCGTCCTTGCGCCGGATCGACCCGAGGGACGCCAGCGTGTTGGTGACCGTGGTGCCGATGTTGGCGCCCATGATCATGGGGACCGCCGCCCCGAGCGTCAGCGTGCCGGCGCCGACGAGCCCGACGATCGTGGAGGTGGACACCGACGACGACTGCACGAGCACGGTCGCGAGGATCCCGGCGAACACGCCGGCGACGGGGTTCCTGACGCTCTCGAGGAGTCCCTCCTGGAACCCGGAGCCCAGCGCGCTGATGCCCTCCTCCAGCAGCCCGATCCCCACCAGGAACGCGTACAGCAGGGCCAGGACCAGCAAGGCCCGCGCCGCCGGCGGCAGGTCGTACTTGGGCACCTGGGCATCAGGACGCAGGTCCTCGGGGACGGCGTCGGACAACGGCGACTCCTACGGAGGTGGGAGCTCAGTACTCGACGACGGCGTACTCGCGCAGCTTCTCGAGCTGGTGCTGTGCCCGGACCACGCGGATCGTGCCGCTCTTGGAGCGTGTGACCATGGACTCGGTGAGCGCGCCCTGCGCGTTGAAGGACACGCCGGCCACGAGCCCTCCGCCGGTGATACCGGTGCAGACGAAGAAGACGTCGTCGCTCGCCACCAGATCGTCGGTGGTGAGGACGCGGTCGAGGTCGTAGCCGGCCTCCTCGGCGGCCGCGCGCTCCTCGTCGCTGCGGGGCCACAGGCGTCCCTGCATCTCCCCACCGACCGACTTGACGGCGCACGCGGTGATCACCCCCTCGGGGGTCCCCCCGATCCCGATCAGCAGATCGACGTCGGCGCGCTCGGACCACGCCGCCCGGACACCGGCCGAGACGTCGCCGTGGGAGATCAGCTGCAGCCTGGCCCCGGCGTCGCGGATCCCCCGCTTCAGATCCTCGTGACGATCACGGTCCAGCATCACCACCGTGACGTCGCGGATCTGCTTGTCCTTGGCCTTGGCGATCGCCGCGAGGTTGTCGGCGATCGGGGCGTCGAGGTCCACGAGACCGGCAGCCGCGGGGTCCACGACCAGCTTCTCCATGTAGACGCACGGGCCAGGGTCGAACATCGTCCCCCGGGGCGACAGCGCGATCACGGCGATCGCCCCCGGGCGTCCTTCGGCCAGCAAGGTCGTGCCCTCGACTGGATCGACGGCGATATCGACCTCCGGCGGGTGGCCGGCGCCGACATGCTCGCCGTTGTAGAGCATCGGGGCTTCGTCCTTCTCGCCCTCCCCGATGACGACGATGCCGTCCATCTGGACGGTCTGGAGCATGAGACGCATCGCGTCGACGGCGGCCTGGTCCCCGTCCTCCTTGGCCCCGCGCCCCTGCCAGCGCCCCGCGGCCAGCGCGGCCGATTCGGTGACGCGGACCAGCTCCAGCGCGAGGTTGCGGTCCGGACTCTCCTGCGGCGTCATGGCACCCCTCCGTCGCCCTGGACGCCCGACTCTAACGCGCCCGGCGTCGGTCACCTCACGCCGCCCGGCCCCCCCGAGCAGGACGTGATCCCGATCCGTAACGGCAGGTGGTACGGATCGGGAGCACGAACCTGGGTTCAGCAGCACGCGGTCATGGCTTCGGCGTCCTCCAGGACGGTGTAGACCTCCCAGCGGGCGCCGTCGGGGTCGGAGACCCAGACCTTGTCCTGGACCGCGTAGCAGCAGGTCTCGGAGGTCCGCACGTCGGCGCTCAGCCCGGCCGAGGTGAGGCGCTCGGTCGCGAGCGCCACCTCGTCCGTCGAGTCGACCTCGACCCCGAGGTGGTTGAGGCTGGCGCCGGGTCCCTCGCCCTCGATCAGGACGAGCTTGAGGGGCGGGTCGGCGATGGCGAAGTTGGCGTACCCCTCGCGCCGCTTGGCGGGCCCGGCGCCGAACAGCTCGGTGTAGAAGCCGACCGCCTGGTCCAGGTCGGAGACGTTGATGGCGAGCTGGATGCGGGACATCGGGTCAGTCCTCTCGTATCGATGGTCGTCTATATATCGGTGTCGGTCGATAGGATACGGAAACATCGACGGTTGTCAATACGTTGGTAGACTCGTCGAGCGGAAGAGGAGGTGCCCGGTGCAGGTCCAGGAGATCGAGCGCTGCTGCGAGCCGGTGTTCACGGAAGCCTTGGGACAGGACGAGGCGGAGGATCTCGCCGCCGCCTTCAAGGTGCTATCCGACCCAGCGCGCCTCCGGCTGCTGTCCCTCGTCGCCAACGCCGACGGCGGTGAGGTGTGCGCGTGCGACCTCGTCGAGCCGTTGGGGCGTAGCCAGCCGACCGTGAGCCACCACCTCAAGGTCCTGGCCGAGGCCGGGCTCGTCGAGCGGGAGAAGCGCGGTCGCTGGGCGTGGTACCGGGCCGTGCCCGAGCGGATCGCGGTCCTGCGCGACTCCCTCGAGGTCGTTCCGTGAGCACCCGGCGACGCGGTCGTCGAGCGTCAGGGACCGATCGCTGACGCGACGAGTCCGACGGCCGCGCCGGTCAGGACCAGCCAGGCGGAGTTGAGCTCGAACCGCCACAGCGCCAGGGCTGCGGCGACGGCCAGCACACCCGTCAGCGGATCGACCACCGCATCGCCGCCCAGCTGGATCAGCACGCCACCCATCAACCCCAACGCCGCGGCGTTCACGCCGTCCAGGAGGTCGGCGGTCCACTCGCGGTCACGGACCTTGGGGATGATCCGGGTGAGCAGTCCGACGAACAGGAACGCGGGCAGGAAGATCCCGATCGTCGCCACCACCGCACCCGGGATCCCCGCGAGCACGTAACCGATGAACGTCGCCGTCGTGAAGACGGGCCCCGGCGTGAACTGCCCGATCGCGATCGCGTCGAGCAGCTGGGCGTTGGTCAGCACCTCCAGGTTCACGACCAGGTCGTTGCGGAGGAACGCGAGCAGCACGTAGCCGCTGCCGTACAGGACCGCGCCGACCTTGAGGAACACGAGGAACAGGCGCCCGACCCCGAGGCTGGCCGTGCCGTCCTGTGCGACCAGGGTGAGGCCGGGCGCCAGCACCCCGACCAGGCCCGCGCTGCCTCCTCCGTCCCAAAGACGGCGTCCCGACCGGACCGCGAACACCAGCGCGGCACCGGCCGCGAGCAGCAGGATCTCGTTGAGCCCGAACAGGTACAGGATGCCGACGGCGAGCGCGACGTGGGCCGGGACGACGCCGACGAGCGCGGTGCGTCCGAGCTTCACCAGGGCCTGCAGGATGATCGCGATCACGACCGGCTTGATGCCGTACATCAGCGCCTCGCCGCTGGGCGTGTCGCCGTACTCCACGTAAGCCCACGCGAGGGTCCCCACGATGAGCGCGGCGGGGAGGATGAACGATGCCCCAGCCACGACGAGCCCACGCCACCCGGCTCGGTGGTGACCTACGTGCATGGTCATCTCGGTCGAGTTCGGGCCGGGGATCAGGTTGGTCAACCCCATCAGGTCCACGAAGTGCTGGTCGTCCATCCAGCGACGCCGGGTGACCACCTCGTCGTGGGTCATCGCGATGTGGGCGGCGGGACCGCCGAACGCGATGAGCCCGAGCTTCCCGAAGAGCCGCACGAGCTCGCCGAGGCGTCCCTGCTCCTGGGCGCGACCGGCCGGCCGGCCGGCGTCCTCCGCCACCTCAGGCCTCCTGGGCCGCCTCGGGCATACCGAACGCGCCGGGGCGGGGTGGCGGGGCGCCGGACTCGATGTGGGCCCGGAGCGCGTCGTTCTCCCACGCCACGCGGTCGGGCACGCCGGCGAACACGTTGAGGACGTTCTTGAGCCGAGCGACCGCCGCCGGGTCGCGGGACGCCACGGTGGTGAGCCAGTCCAGCGCCGTGGTCTCCGCGTCGCCATCGTCGACCAGCCCCTGCACGAACCCGACGCGGACGGCCTCCTCGGCTGGGACGTCACGGCTCGACAGGACCCAGTCCTTGGCCGTGCCCAACCCGACCAGCCCGATCGTGCGGGCCGCCCCGACCGGGATGCCGTAGATCGCCCCCGGGAACCGGAACGTCGCCGAGCGCCCGGCGAACCGCACGTCGCAGGCCGCAGCCGCCTCCGCGCCACCTCCGACGGCGTAGCCCTCGACGGCGGCAGCTGTGGGCTTGGCGTGCGTGGACAGCGACTCGTAGAAGGTGGTGAACAGCTCGTTGCGGCGGACGCCATCGTCGGCCAGTTCCTCGCGGACGTCCGCGCCGGCGCTGAACACCTCCGGCCCGCCGGTGACCAGGATCCCGCGGACCGTGTCGTCCTCGGCGGCGTCGTGCAGCGCGTCCACGAGGGACGTGAGCATGGCCGTATCCATGGCGTTGCGCGCATCGGGGCGGTGCATCCGGACCACCGCGATCGCGCCGCTGTCGACGTCGTGACGTTCGGTCTGGACGGGATCCGCCACCGGAGAGCTCCACGGTCGGGTTGGCGGCAGCGTAATGGGGCGTGCGGACCGGCAGATCGCTGCAACCGTCCGGGGGGTTCGTGCGTCCTAACCGGTGAACAGATCGGAGCCCCCATGAGCACCGTGGCCAGCCCCCTCCCCGTCCCGTTCGACAGCGACGCCGTGGGGCGCGCACTGCACCGGTTGCCCGCCCGACAGCGGGTGGCGCTGGGGCTGCGGTTCCACGAGGAGCTCAGCGAGCGCGAGGTAGCCGCGGTGCTCGGGTGCCGACCCGCGACCGCCCACCGGTTGCTCGTCCGCGGCGTCCGCCGGCTCCGTCAGCTCCTCGCCGATGACGGCGCCGCGGAGGCACGACGACTGCACGCCAGCGCCGCGGCCCCGCGCGCGCCCAGCGTCATCGTCCGGTAGCCCGTTCCGGTCGGGGCGGTAGGGGCGTCCAACGCTGGTCGCGGCGCGGCTCCCGTGGCGAGGACGAGCCGAGCTAGCCCGTCAGAACGAGGTCGCCGCGAGCTCGGCCAGTGGGCTGCGCTGACCTTTCGCGAGGGTCACGTGCCCGAACAGCGGGTGGCCCTTCATGCGCTCGATCAGGGCTGCCATCCCGCCGTACGGGGAGATGTAGGGGTTGTCCACCTGGGAGAGGTCCCCGCAGAACACGACCTTCGAGCCCTCCCCCATGCGCGTCAGGATCACCTTCAGGGTGGACAGCTCGAGGTTCTGTGCCTCGTCGATGATCACGTACTCGTCCGTGATCGACCGGCCACGCAGGTAGGTGATCGCCGCCATCTCGAGCTGGTTGCGGTCGAGCAGCCCCTCCACGGCGCGCTGGGCGCCGCGGGCATCGTTCCACCCGCCGTCGCTGTCCCGGCGGAACAGCGCGTAGAGGTTGTCGTAGACCGCCGCCATCCACGGCGCCAGCTTCTCGTCGAGGTCCCCGGGGAGGTAGCCGACCTCCTGCTTGCCCACCGCGACCAACGGCCGGTAGACCGACAGCCGCCGGTAGCGCTGCGCCTCGATCACCTGCTCCAGACCGGCTGCGAGCGCCAGGAACGTCTTACCCGTCCCCGCCATCCCCATCATCGAGACGCACGGGACGTCCTCGTCGAGCAACAGATCCAAGGCGTGGGTCTGCCGCGCGTCGCGGGGGTGCACGCCGAACGCGCTGCGGTGACCGTGCACCTTGGACAGACGCACGGGATCGGTCGAGACGACACGTGCCAGGCCGCCGGTCGGGATCACCGCGCACTGGTTCACGACCAAGCCGGCCTCGGTCGGATCGGCGTCCAGCGTGACCTGTCCCTCCCGGTGCAGCGTGTCCACCGCCGCCGGCTCGAGGTCCAGGTCGACCACGCCGTCGTACCGCTCCCCGACGCGAACGGTGTCACCCCGGTAGTCCTGGGTCCGCGCCCCGAGCTGCGCGGCCTTCAGGCGCAGCGCCGCGTCCTTGGTCACCAGCACCCCGCCGGTCCCGATCGAGGTCGCGAGGATCCGGTGGTCCGGTCGGGTCGGCTCCAGGTACGGCGGCAGCTCGACGTCCAGGTGGTTGGATTCGACCCACAGCCTGCCCTCACCCGGCAGCGGGACCGGTTGCGACAGCGACCCGCCGTTGCCGACACGCAGGTCCTCCAGGAGCCGGACCGCCTGGCGGGCGTTGGCACCGACCTCGTCCATGCGGCTCTTCTGGCGGTCGAGCTCCTCGACCACCACGAGCGGGACGATCACGTCGTGCTCAGCGAACCGGTACAGCGCGTTCGGGTCGGCGAGCAGCACGCAGGTGTCGATGACGAAGCACGTGCGCTGCTGGGCCTCGGCGTCTCCGTCGACCGCGACCGTGCCCAGCCCCTCCGGAACGACGGACGCCGCCAGATCGGCGGCGTCGGTGGCGGCGAGGTCGGGCTCGGATGGTGTCGGGTCCGGGGCTCCTCGTGCGGGTGTGGTATCGGTCTGGGGTCGGGTCTGGGGTCGGGTCTGGGGTTCGGTCAGGCGGTCGGCCACGGGCGTCTCCGGTCAGCTCTTCCTGAGCTCCGTGGGTGAAGGTACTGGGGTGACCCTCAGATCCTGCGGAACCCCCGCGGCTCGAGAGGTCGTGCGACCGGAACGTTCCCGGTACGGGAACGAACCGCTAGCACAACCTGGTGTTCCTAGCGGCCGAAGCGGCGCTGGCCGTACACGCTGCGCCATCCGCCTGGCTGCGGCCTAGCGGCCG
>JAHWKO010000062.1 GCA_019347855.1 Actinomycetota bacterium | reverse complement strand
GCTTCGGCTCCCTTCTGGTTCAGCGCCACCGGGATCACCGGGGCAGCAGCGACAGCGGACGACGCGTGCCCCGGGATCGCCGGGTGCTCCGCGTCTCACCGGGAACCGAGCCTAACAAGGATGCCCCGCCCCGTGCGGGGGACGATCACTCGAGGGTGATCGCCCGCCCCTCGTGCGCGCCGATCTCCTCGGTGATCGCCTGCACCACCTCGGCCGTCGGCGGATCGTCCAGCGCCAGCGCCATGATCGCCTCGCCACCGGCCTGGTGGCGACCGACCTGCGCGCTGGCGATGTTGACCTCGGCCTCGCCCAGGATCGTCCCGACCGCCCCGATGATGCCCGGACGGTCCTCGTACCGGAAGAACGCCATGTGGCGGGTCGGCTCGAGGTCGACCGGGAGGTTCCACACCTCGACCAGCCGCTCGGATCCCGTCGGTTGCAGGATCGTCCCGGCCACGCGCAGCCGCCGCCCGTCCCGGGAGGTGCCTTCGACGCGCAGCAGCGACACGTAGTCCTCGCTGTGGGTCTCGCTGACCTCACGCAGGTGCACGCCGCGGTCCTCGGCCAGCAGGGGCGCGTTCACGAACGTGACGGGCTCGTGCACGACACCGGCCAGCAGGCCCTTCAGGACCGACAGGCCGAGGACCCGGTCGTCGGCCGCGGCCAGCTCACCGACGTACTCCACGGTGATCTCGCCGTCGAAGCCCCCCTCGGCGAGGGCGGTGTAGAGCCGCCCCAGCTTCTCCCCCAGCGGGAGGAAGGGCCGCACCCGATCGTCGATCGTGCCGCCCTGGACGTTGACCGCCGAGGGCACGAACTCCCCGGCGAGGGCGAGCTCGACGGCCTCGGCGACCTGCAGTCCGGCCTTGTCCTGTGCCTCCTGCGTGGAAGCGCCGAGGTGGGGCGTGACCACCACGTTGTCGAGCTCGAACAGCGGGCTCTCGGTCGCGGGCTCCGAGTCGAACACGTCGAGCGCCGCACCCGCGATCGTCCCGTCACGCAACGCGTCGGCGAGCGCGGCCTCGTCGACGATCCCGCCGCGGGCGACGTTCACCAGGCGGGCGCTGGGCTTCATGAGATCGAGCTCCCGAGCTCCGATGAGACCCACGGTCTCGGGGTTGCGCGGGAGGTGGACCGTCACGTAGTCCGACCCTGCCAGCAGGTCGTCCAGATCGTCGACGAGCTCGACGCCCATCCGCGCGGCCCGGTCCTGGGCCACGTACGGATCGAACGCCGTGAGGCGCATGCCGAACGCGCTGGCGCGCTGGGCGACGAGCACCCCGATTCGACCGAGCCCGACGACGCCGAGGACCTTGCCCTGCAGCTCGGTGCCCTTCCACTGGGACCGCTCCCAGCGGCCCGCCTTGAGCGCCGCGTTCGCTTGGGGGATGTTCCTGGACAGCGCGAGGATCATCGCGACCGTGTGCTCGGCGGCCGAGACGATGTTGGACTGTGGGGCGTTGCAGACGATGATCCCGGCGCGGGTAGCGGCGTCGACGTCGACGTTGTCGAGCCCGATGCCGGCCCGGGCGATCACCTTCAGGCTCGTCCCGGCCGCGATCACGTCGGTGTCGACGGTGGTCGAGGACCGGACCACGATCGCGTGGTAGGCGGCGATCACCTCGAGGAGCTCGGCCTTGCTGAGGCCGGTCTTCACGTCGACATCGTGGTGTCGGCCGAGGGAGGTGACCCCGGCCTCGGCCAGGTTGTCAGCGACCAGCACCTTCACAGGGGACCTCTCAGGGAGGCAACGGGGAGGCGTCGGATCGATGCTACTGACCGACGGGCACGACCCTGCACGGGTGCGGGCGAACGCGCCTACGCTCCACCGGACATGGGGATGGACGCACGCACGCCGATCGAGGACCTCGAGGAGGTCACCCGCCCGCTGCTGCGCGCCCTGTCCGACGCCACGGGGCTGGACTCGACCTACCTCACCCGCGTCCAGCTGGACGAGGGGGTGCAGGAGATCGTGTTCTCCCGCAACGAGGGCGACCTCGACATCCCCGAGGGCCTCGAGATCAGCTGGGAGGACACCCTCTGCAAGCGCGCGCTGGAATCGGGCCTGATGTGCACCTCCGACGTGCCGGCGGTCTGGGCCGACGCCATCGGGGCTCGGGACCTGGGGATCATCACGTACGTCAGCACGCCCGTGTACCTGCCAGACGGGACCCTCTTCGGGACCCTGTGCGGGGCGAGCAGCAGGCCCGTCGAGCTCGACCAACGGGACCGGGCGCTGCTCCGGCTGTTCGGGGACGTGGTGTCCGACCAGCTCGAACGTGAACGCGCCGCGCGCGAGGCGGAGGAACGGGCGCGGCAGGCCGAGCAGCAGCTCGAACAGCGGGCGGGGTTCCTGGCCCAGGCTGAGCACGCCCTGAAGACCCCGATCACCGTGATCAAGGGGTTCGCGGATCTGCTGGAGATGTCGTGGGACCGCCTCGACGACGACGCGAAACGCCGGGACGTGGAGCACATCGGGCGGGCCGCCACGCAGCTCACCGAACGGATCCACGAGCTGCTGGACGAGGCCCGGTCCGCCGTGCTCGCACGGGACATGTCGCCGGAACCGATCGACCTGCTGGCGTTCGTCCAGGAGATCTGTGATGAGCTGTCGGCGCTCAGCGGCCGGCACCACGTCGAGGTCACCGGCGAGGCTCGTACGGCGCTGGTCGATCCCCGCGCGCTACGGCTGATCCTCGAGCACCTCGTCGAGAACGCCGTCAAGTACTCGCCCGGCGGCGGGACCGTCGAGGTCCAGATCGATGGCTCGTCGGAGGGGCCGCTGATCCGCGTGCGGGACCGCGGGATCGGCATCCCGCCGGACATCGACCTGTTCGCGGCGTTCACCCGAGGCCCGACGGACACCGAGGGGGTCGGGCTGGGGCTGCACATCGTGTCCAACCTGCTCCGGGCGCTCGGCGGTCAGATCTCGGCCGAGCGCAACGCGGACAGGGGATCGACGTTCGTGGTCCGCTTCGGGGGAGCCACGGGGACGGGGCGCGATCCCGTTCCGGGTCACTCCTCGCCGAAGTAGCGCTCCCGTAGGTCCTTCTTCGAGAACTTCCCGGTGGCCCCCTTCGGGATCTCGTCGATGAACTCGTAGCGGTCGGGCTGCCACCAGTCCGCGACCTCGCCCTCCAGGTACCCGTTGAGGTCGTCGGCGTCGACGTCGGCGCCGTCCTCGAGGACGATGACGGCCATCGGGCGCTCGTCCCACTTCTCGTCGGGCATGGCGATCACCGCCGCCTCGACGACGCTGGGGTGCCCCATGAGGGTGTTCTCGAGGTCGACCGAGCTGATCCACTCCCCACCGGACTTGATGAGGTCCTTCGTGCGGTCGACGATCTCGATGTAGCCATCGGGATGCATCACCGCGACGTCCCCGGTCCGCAACCACCCGTCGTGGAACTTCTCCGGCGCGTCGATGTTGGCGTACCGGTCGGTCACCCACGGACCCCGGACCTCGATCTCGCCGACGGACTCCCCGTCCCACTCCACCGGCGTCTCGCCGTCCTTCTGGCTGATGACCCGCAGGTCGATCCCGGCGGCCGGCCGGCCCTGGCTCAACAGCCGGTGCTTGCGGGTCTCGTCGTCAGCGTCGTCGTGGGCCTTGCGCAGCCGCGCGACCGTTCCGATGGGCGAGGTCTCGGTCATCCCCCAGGCGTGCAGGACGGGGATGCCGTAGCGCTCCGCGAAGAAGTCGCGCAGGGACTCGGGGACGGCGCTCCCCCAGATGATCACCGACTTCAGCATCGACAGGTCGTACTTCTGGTCGGAGCCCTCCTGGCTGAGGAGCGCCTTCAACCCGTTCCACACCGTGGGCACCGCAGCCGTGAGCGTCACGCCTTCCTCGGACAGCAGGCTCGCGATCGACTCCGGGTCCATGAACCGGGACGGCATGACCAGGTCCGCGCCGGTCATCGCCGCGGCGTGGACCGTCCCCCAGGCCATCGCGTGGAACTGCGGGACGACCGGCATCACGACGTCGGTCTCGGCCATCCCGAGCGCGTCGGGGACGCACACCCCGAACGTGTGGAGGTAGATCGACCGGTGCGTGTAGACGACGCCCTTCGGGTCGCCGGTGGTGCCGCTCGTGTAGCAGGCAGCGGCCGGAGCGTTCTCATCGACCTCTGGGAACGTGTCGACGGGGTCCGCGCCGGAGACGAGCTCCTCGTAGTCGTGCAGCGGCACGTCGTGCGCGGTCTCGACCTCGCCACCCTCCTCGAGGACGATGACGTGCTCGACGCTCGGCACGCGACCGGCGACGCGGTCCCAGGAGGGCATCAGCGCCTGGTCGACCACGACGACCTTGTCCTGCGCGTCCTCGACGATGTACTCGAGCTGATCCTCGTGCAACCGCGGGTTCAGCGTGTGCAGCACCGCTCCCATCAGCGGCACCCCGAGGTAGAGCTCGACGTGCGCCTGGGAGTTCATCATGACGGTGCCGACCGCGTCACCCTCCTCGACGCCGAGGTCGCGCAGCGCCGAGACCAGCCGGCGGGTGCGCTCGGCGACCTCACCGTAGGTCGCTCGTTCCTTCCCGTCGGCGGTCTTCGTCACCACGTGCTTGTCGTGGTGCAAGCGCTCGAGACGATCGAACAGGTGGTGGATCGTGAGGGGGTGATCCCCCATCGTCGCTGAGAGTGCGCCCATGTCCCGCTCCTCCATCCGGCTTGCGTTCGACCTTAACGAGACCGGGACGGGGACGCGATGTCCGAGCGAGCGGTGCACCGGACCAGTCGGGCTAACGCAGCGTCATGTCGTCCGGCTCGGATGGGAGGAACACGAAGCCCCACAGGTCGCGCATCGACAGGATGCCGGCGAGCTCGCCGTCCTCGATCACCGGCATGTGGCGGAACCCGCGCTCACGCATGACCGTGGCGACCTCGGAGGGCACCTCGTCGGGACCGGTCGTGATCGGATCGGGTGTCATCCATCCGGTGACCGGCTCGCCGGTGAGGTCACGCCCCGACGCGGCCGCGCGGAGCACGTCACGCTCGGTGATGATCCCCTTCAGCTCACCGTCCTCGTCGACCACGCAGGCGGACCCGATGCGGCGCTCGGTCATCGCCTCGGCAGCGCCCGCGACGGATGTGTCAGCCGACGTGGTGAGCACATCCTTGGTCATCAGGTCGCGGAGGGTCATAGCGCCGTCCTGGCCTCGTCCGTCCGCGCCGAGCCTACTCGGCGTCGCCCCACTCGTGGGTCGGGGTCGGACGCCCCGGGTACTCCTCGCTGGCGCCTTCGCGCGTGGGGACCATCACCTTGCGGCGGAACTCGCACACGACCGTGCCGTCCTGCTTGTAGCCGATCGTCTCGACCGTCACGATGCCCCGGTCCGGTTTCGAGCTGCTCTGGCGCTTGTCGAGGACCTTCGTCTCGGAGTAGATCGTGTCGCCGTGGAACACCGGCGCGGGGTGCTTCAGGTACTCGATCTCGAGGTTGGCGATCGCCCGCCCCGAGACGTCGGCGACGCTCTGCCCCAGCACGACCGAGTAGACGAAGTTGCCGACGACGACGTTCCTGCCGAAATCGGTCCCCTTCTCGGCGTAGTGCTGGTCCGAGTGCAGCGGGTGCTGGTTCTGGGTGATCGCGCAGAAGAGGATGTCCTCGGCCTGCGTGATCGTCTTGCCGGGCCAGTGCTCGTACACGTCCCCGATCTCGAAGTCCTCCAGGTACCTCCCGAACTGCATCAGGACTCCTCTCCGTACTTCTCGTCGCGCCACTCGGCGCGCTCGTGGTAGGGCACGTCGTCGGGCACCTCGCGTGGCTCGAGCCCCTGGCGACGGCCCTTCAGCGCGTTGACCTCGGCCATCTTGCGGCTGGCCTCGTCGATCATCTCGTCACCGAACATCACCGCGCCCTTCTTCTCCTGCTCCGTGGCGTGGGCGTAGGCGTCGAGGATGTCCTCGGCACGCTCGTACTGCTCCTGACCGATGCCGTACACCTCGTTCGCGGCCTCGATCTGGCCGGGGTGCAGCACCCACTTGCCGTCGAAGCCCAGGACCCGGCTGCGCAGCGCGACCTCCCGGAACCCGTCGACGTCGCGGATCTGCGCGTACGGTCCGTCGATCGCCTGCACGCCCCGCTGCCGCGCGTGGGCGAGGATCGTCATGTTCACCCAGTGCCAGTGGTCGCCGGGGTAGTCGGGCTGGATCGCCCCGACCGTCAGCGACGGCATGTTGAGCGCCGCCGCCATGTCGCCCGGTCCGAAGATGAACGTCTCGATCCGTGAGGAGGCCCAGAGGATCTCCTCGGCGTTGACCAGGCCGTGCGCGTTCTCGATCTGGATCTCGAGCCCGATCGATCCCTCCTCCCAGCCCTGGTCGCGCTCGATCTGGGTGATCACGTGGTCGACGAAGTGCACCTGCGAGGCGTCCTCGACCTTCGGGACCATGATGCAGTCGAGGTACTCGGGGCCGGCCCCCGAGACGACGTGCTGGATGTCCCCCAGGGTCCATCGGGTCGACACATCGTTGACGCGCACCACCCGGACCTTGTCGCCCCAGTCGCCCTCGCGCAGCGAGGTGACGACCAGCTCGCGGGCGTCCTCCTTCACGTCGGGGGCGACCGAGTCCTCGAGGTCGAGGAACACCTGATCGGCGTTCAACCCCTGGGCCTTGGTCAGCATCTTCTCCGAGGAGCCGGGGACCGCGAGGCACGAACGGCGGGGACCGAGGGCTCGGGACGGGTACTCGGGGCGGGTGGCCACAGGTGACCTCCTGGAGTGGGTACGTGCGCAGGATGGTGGATCCGACCACATCCTTGCATCCGAGAGCGGTGCATCCGAAATCGAGCCTGCCCGAACGGGCGAAGAACCAGGAGAGAGATCGGGACGTGCCCGAACGGGCGGACGCAGCCGCAGAGATCGAGCCTGCCAGAACGGGTGGGGTCAACCCGCGTCGCGGTCCCGCAGCTCGCGGTCCGCGGCGGCCGACCGCCACCCCGCCTCGCGCTCGCGGTGGGCGCGGAGCACGGCATCGTGGGATGGGGCGCTGCCCCCCAACCGCTCCGGCACCCACCAGTCCTGCCCCGGCTCGGCCCGATCCGGGTAGCGCTCCTGCACCTCCGCGAGCATCTGGACCATCTGGGCTCGGACGCGCTCCGTCGCCTCCGCGACGTCCTCGTCAGGGCCGATGTGCATCGGTTCGCCGTAGTGGACGAGGACCGGGATCCCGACCGCCCGCCAGTTGATCGGTCGTCCCTTCGTCGCCCACCGGTGGGTCCCCCAGTTCACGCTCGGGATGATCGGCACGCCGGCGTCCTGCGCCATCCGGACCGCCCCCGTGCTGAAGGGCAGCAGCTCGAACGACCGCGAGATCGTCTGTTCCGGTGCCACCGCGATCAGCTCCCCCTGCTGCAGACGCTCGACGGCGACCGCGAAGGCTTCCTTGCGCCCCGACCGGCTGCCGCGCGCGACCGGCACCTGCCGCGCCCCGCGGATGATCCACCCGACCACCGGCGTCCGGAACAGCTCCTCCTTGGCGAGGAACCGGACCGCCCGGCCCCGCTCGCGGTACACGGACCACGCGCACATGAAGAAGTCGGCGTAGCTGTGGTGGTTGAAGGTGACCACCGCCCCGCCGCGCTCGGGGAGGTTCTCGGTCCCGCGGATGTCCAGCCGCCACCGCATCAGCCCGACGAAGAGGATGACCACCCTGGCAGCGAAGCGGAACATCCACTCGGGTCGTCGGTGCGACATGCCGTCTAGCGTAGTTGCGGCCGCGACGACACGAGGAGACCTCTCGGTGACCGACCACTCGCCGTTCGAACGCGTCCGGGACGTCGTGGGACGCGACCGTGACCTCACGATCGAGGACGTCTCGGAACGTTCCGGCGTCCCGATCCGGATCCTCGAGTCCGTCTTCAAGGCGGCGGACCGACTGCACGAGGACGGCCGCTACAGCAACGACGATCTGCACTACGCCGAGGTCGCGTCGGCGCTGCTCGATGCCTACCCCCTGAAGGCCGTGATCCGCGCCGCTCGCGTGCGCAACCGGGCGCTCACCTCCATCGTCGTGAACGACCTGTCGCTGGTGCGCGAGCAGATCATCCGGCCGGCGCTGGCGGGTGGCGCGGACCCGGATCAGCTCGCCGAGATGCTGGGAGATACCGCCGAGGAGATCCTCCCGCTCGTCTCCGGGTCCCTCGCCGACGAGTACCGCCACATCCTGCTGCGGATCCTCGACACCGAGGTCGCGCGAGAGGCCACGACCCACGCCGATGACCGGCTCATGCTGGCGATCGGGTTCGTCGACGTGGTCGGGTACACGGCGCTGTCCGCCCGGGTCGACCCGACGGGGCTCGACGAGGTCCTGGCATCGTTCGAGACCTTGGTGACCGAGGCGGTCGAGGAACAGGAGGGGGTGCTGCTCGCGAAGTTCATCGGGGACGCCGCGATGATCGTGGCCGAGGATCCCGTCGACCTCGCGCACGTGCTCCTCGAGATCGTGACTGGCGAGGAGGAGCTGGCGGACACCCCGCGCTCCGCCGGCATGTCGTGCGGCCCGGTGCTGGTGCGTGAGGGAGACTACTTCGGCGATCCGGTGAACCTCGCGGCGCGGCTCACCGACCTCGCCCGCTCGGGCAGCCTCCTGGCCGACGAGGAGCTCGAGGCGATCCTCCAGGACGACTTCGAGCTCACCACGATCCCGAAGAAGGAGCTCCACGGGATCGGCAAGCGCCGCCCGCTCCGGGTCCGGGAGCTCGAGGACGAGGGCGACGGGGACGACGGGGACGACGACGAGTAGGCGTTCAGCGCGCCAGCTCGTCGAGCGCCGCGAGGACCCGGTCGACGTGCTCGTCGCGGGCCCCCTCCCCCATCAGTCCGATACGCCAGCCGCGACCGGCCAGCTCCCCGAGGCCGCCACCGATCTCGATGCCGGTCCGCTCGAGCAGCTGCCCGCGGACCGCATCGGCGTCGACGTCGTCGGGGGCCACCACGGTCGTCAGCTGTGGGAGGCGGTGGCCCTCCTGCGCCCACAGCTCGTAGCCGCGCTCCTCGAGCTCCTCCTGCAAGCGGCGCCCCACCCGCTCGTGCCGGGCCCAACGGTCCGGCAGGCCCTCGGACAGCACGATCCGCAACCCCTCGTGGAGCCCGTACAGGGCGGAGATCGGCGCGGTGTGGTGGTAGGACCGTTCCTCGCCCCAGTACGCCCGGATCGCGCTGGCGTCGAGGTACCAGGACCGCACCGGCGCCGTCCGCCGGTCGAGCACGTCCTCGGCTTTCGGCGAGAACGTGATCGGTGCCAGGCCGGGGGGTACGGACAGGCACTTCTGCGTGCCCGCGTAGACCACGTCGAGCCCCCACCCGTCCACCTCGACGGGCACGCCACCGAGCGAGGTGACGGCGTCGACGATCAGGAGGGCCTCGGTGTCCGCCACGGCCGTCGCGACTTCCTCGAGTGGTTGGAGGACACCCGTCGACGTCTCGGCGTGGACGAGCACCACGGCGCGGGCGTTCGGGTGGGCATCCAGCGCCTCGGCCACCTGCTCGGGCGGCACGATGCGTCCCATCGGCTGCTCGAGCCCGACCACCTCGCACCCGCTGCGCCGGGCGGAGTCGGCGAGCCGCCGCCCGAACACACCGTTCAGCCCCACGATCACGGTGTCGCCGGGCTCGACGACGTTCACGACCGAGGCCTCCATCCCCGCGCTGCCGGTGCCCGACACCGCGAACGTGAGCCGGTTGTCGGTCCGGAAGACCTGACGGAGCATCGCCGCGACCTCGTCGGTCCGGTCGAGGAACCACGGATCGAGGTGTCCCACGACCGGACGTGCCTGCGCCCGCAGGACGTCGGGGTGCACCGGGCTCGGCCCCGGCCCCAGCAGCAGCCGCGCCGGCGGCTCGGTGGTCCCAGGGACGCTCACGCGTAGGCCTCCTGTGTCAGGAACGAGAACCGGTCACCGATCCGGAGCAGCCCGTCGGTCAGGGCCTCGGCGTTGAGGCCTCCGCGATGCAGCAGCGGGCGGCGGATCGGCTTGCCGGAGACCTCCTCGAGGTGGTTGCACGGTTCGCAGAGGGACACCCCGCGGAAACGGACGTCACCGAACGCGAACTCGCGTCCCACCAGGTGGTTCAGGGCGATCCCGGTGGTCACGACGTTGCGGCGCGTGTCGGCAGCCTCGAGGTCGATGCCGTAGTCGCGGCGGACCGCCATCACGGCTTCGGACTCGATGAACGTGACCTGTCGCTTGGGGCGGTGGTCCTCAGGGCCCTCAGACCAGGTGCCCTCGGACCCGGCGTACCGGTCACCGGCGAGCCCGCGCCCCGCCACGACCCGGACCTCGTCCACGGCCTGCATCGGCCCCGTGGCCTGGCCGGTCACGAAGATCGCCGCGATACGGCCTCGTCCATCCACGGTGCCTCCTGGGTCGCGACGAGCCTAACCAGCCTGCGGCCACCGCCCGGACGGGTGCGCACGCCACGACGCGAGCCGTCGCGGTGCAGCATGGTGGGGACAGACAGACCGGAGGGGCTGCACATGCCGTGGCGAGAACTGGGGATGACGTGGACCGAGGCCACCCTGACCGTGGTGACCGCCGCGACGGTCTACGTGGCGATCATCGCGTTCAGCCGCTTGTGGGGCCAGCGGCAGTTCGCGTCCTCGTCGACCTACGACCTGGCGTTCATCTTCGCGATGGGGTCGTGGGATGGCTGCACCACCACGTCGAGTGGGTCCACCGTTCGATCCAGAACCGCCCGGTGCTCGTCGCCGCCGGGGGCGAGCCGATCGAGGAGCTCCTGCGGCACGCCAACACCAGCGCCTACGAGGTGCACGAGGCGATCCGCCTGTCCGGGTACGGGAGCCTCCACGACGTGGCGGTCGTCATCCTCGAACGTAACGGCGAGTTCAGCGTGATCGGACGCGACGGGGCCCTCGACCCCGTGGTGTTCGACGAGGTCGTCGGCGCCGACCGCCTCGACCGGATCTAGTCCTCGGGCTGCGGGAGCCAGCTCATCATCGAGCGCAGCTCCTCGCCCACGTCCTCGATCGGGTGGTCCTTCTGCTCCTCACGCATGCGGCGGAACTCGGGGCTTCCCTGCTCGAACTCGTCGATCCAACCCTTCGCGAACGTGCCGTCCTGGACCTCGGCGAGCACCTCGCGCATGCGCTCCTTGACGCCGTCGTCGACGATCCGCGGACCGGACACGTAGTCCCCGTACTCGGCGGTGTCCGAGACGGAGTAGCGCATGCGCTCGAAGCCGCCCTCGTAGAGCAGGTCGACGATGAGCTTGAGCTCGTGGAGGCACTCGAAGTAGGCGACCTCCGGCTGGTAGCCGGCCTCGGTCAGGACCTCGAAGCCCTTCTGGATGAGGCTGGAGACGCCGCCGCACAGGACGGCCTGCTCGCCGAACAGGTCGGTCTCGGTCTCCTCGGCGAACGTCGTCTGGATGACCCCCGCGCGGGTGCACCCGATGCCCTTGGCGTAGGCCAGCGCGGTCGCCAGCGCCTCGCCGGTCGCGTCGCGGTGGACGGCCACGAGGCCAGGCGTCCCGTTGCCCTCCACGTAGGTCCGACGCACCAGGTGGCCCGGCGACTTGGGTGCGACCATCACGACGTCCACGTCGTCGGGCGGATCGATCGAGCCGAAGTGGATGTTGAAGCCGTGCGCGAAGAACAACGTGTTGCCGGCCTCGAGGCCCGGAGCGACGTCCTCGTCGTAGACGCGCCGCTGCACGGTGTCCGGCAAGAGGATCGAGACGACGTCCCCGACCGCGGCGGCCTCGGCGGTGTCGAGCACCTTCAACCCAGCGTCCTGGGCGCGGGCACGCGACCGTGACTCCGGCTGGAGGCCCACGACGACATCGATCCCGGACTCGCTGAGGTTGCGCGCGTGCGCGTGCCCCTGTGATCCGTACCCGAGGACCGCCACGGTCTTGCCGTCGAGGTCGGCGAGGTCGGCATCGCCGTCGTAGAACATCGTTGCCATGGAGGTCTCCTTGTCGGTCGGCGAGGTTACGCGGCGGCCGAGGACCGCAGGTCCGGAGCCGCTTCGAGGTCGGGGAGGTCGAGGTCGAGGTGGTCGCGAGCGACCGCGAGGGCCCGGACGACCGCGGGTGCCACGGGATCGCCGACGGGGTGGTCGGGCAGGTGGACCCGCAGGTACCCGCCGGTCGGGCCCGGGGCGAGCTCGAGCACCAGCGTCGGGTCGTCGTCGGTCTCGACCCAGGTGCCGTCGCGCTCGACGAAGCCCATGCGACGCTGGCCGTCGACCGAGCGGTCGAGGGTGATCCCTGCCTGCGCGACCGGCTCAGCGTCGGCGGCGGACAGGATCTCGGCCTCGAGGTCCTCCGGTCGCCAGTCCAGATCGGGGCGCTCGATCACCCCGAGGTGGAGGAGGTACAGCGGCAGTCCGGTGCCGCGAGCCAGCACGTTGAGCGCAGCGCCGAACCTCGGGTTCAGCTCGGTCGGTCGGAAGCCGTCGGCGGTCATGACACCGTCCACCGTGAACACGCCCCGGTAGCCGACCGACCGGTCGAGGCGGCCCCCCACGGATCGCGCGACCCGGCTCATGTGGTCCCGGTCATCGTCGGGTGGTTCCCAGCTCGTGGCGGGGCCGGCGTAGTAGAGCGAGGACGTGCCGCTCCGGCGCAGGACGACCATCTCGCAGGGTCGAAACGTCGCCACGTGGTCGTCGAACACCATCCCGTGGATCGAGCACGGGATGCCGTCGAGGAACGGCATAACGCGCACCCGGTGAGCCGCGGCGGCGAAGAACCCCACGGCGTCCTCCACGTCGTCGCCACCGCGGACCCACCGCAGGTACTGCGCCCCGCCGTGCCACCCCAGACGGTTGTCCGCGACCCATACCGTGCCCCGGCCCTCGTCCAGGTCGCGCGCCGCTTCGCGGAGCAGGGCGCTCGAGACCGGGACGATCCGCGACGGCGCCCGGGTGACGTCGCTGGCGTCCCAGACCGCATCGGCGACGGTCTTGTCCTCGAGCGCGATCCACTCGGGCGGCCGCGATCCGAACACGTGGCGACCCCCGATCTCCTGCTGTTCCCCGAACAGCGACTGGACAGCCCACGCCTCGCCCTCCGGGTCGAAGCGGTCGACGGCCTCGCGGATCGGCACCGGCGGATCGCGGAGGACCTCGGTCCACGCACGGATCGACCCCATGAGGTCAGTGCCTCGAGCCTCGACCAGGACGGCATCGCGCTCGTCCTGCGGATCGATGTCTCCGACGCCACGGGAACCGCTGATGCACAGCGTGCCGTCGGCCCCGAGCTCCCTCAGCTGGGTGGCGAGGTGGGACGCCGCGGCGAGCACGTCGGTCGCGATCATGAACCGCCGCCCCGAGACGATCCCATGGAGTCGGTCCTGCCAGGGACTGCTCACCGTCACACGATCCGCTGGAGCCGCAGCTTGCTGCCGTCGGTGATCGAACGCCCGCCACGCGCCACGGCGATCTGCCCCGTCCGCACCATCTCTCGGACCCCGTACGGGGACAGCATCTCGAGCATGGCATCGAGCTTCTCGGGGGATCCCGACGCCTCGACCGTCATGGACTCGTGGTCGACGTCGACGATGTTGCCACGGAAGATCGCCGCGAGCTCGGTGATGTGGCTGCGCTGCTCCGGATCCGCCGAAACCTTCACGAGCTGGAGCTCACGACCCACCGATGCGTCAGGCTCGAGCTCGACGGCGACGTGCTCGACCGCTTCGGTGAACGTCAGGCCCTCGACGCGCTCGACGAACGAGTAGAGGTCCCCGCCCGCCTGGCAACCGAAGCAGTGGAACAGGCCGGCCTGGGCGTCGACCGTGAAGGACGGGGTCTTCTCCTGGTGGAACGGGCAGAGCCCCTTCCAGCGGCTCCCCGCCTTCTTCATGCGCGTGTAGTCCGAGGCGATGTCCGCGAGGTCGGCGCGGCGCTTCAGCGCGTCGATGTCCTCCTGGAGGATGCGTCCCGCCATGCTTGGTCCCTGCGTCTCCGGGCGGCGCCTGAGAATGCTACAGGTAACGTCTGCCCGGCCATGAGCTTCGTGCACAGCGCGCCCGCATGCGCGAAGGTCTA